>NZ_JAIJHU010000072.1:0-11354 GCF_022723415.1 Barnesiella sp.
GTCTGTGATTCTGTCAATAATGTCTTGAGTTGCGTGAACTCCTTGTCCATCGCAACGATAATTCCTATTTTCATATATTTATTGTAACTTTTCCGATTGAGAATTTGCCGATATTAAAATCGGCTGCAAAGTTACGAAAAATATCTGATAAAACCTTAGAAGTTAACACCAAAGTTGAGTAGCAGTCCTCCATTATGGGATGTGTCGAAGGTATCATGACAGATGTTTGCCAGACCGATATCGTAGGTAAGGTCGGCATAGAACATATCGTATTGTATGCCACAACCCAGACGGAGTCCTCCATCTACCCGGCGGAAGTTATCGTCATTAAATGAGTTTTGAGCTTCTCTCTGTTCGAAGTTCTTGATTTTTCCACCAACTCCTGAAGCGAAATATCCTCCAAAAAATGGTTGGAGAGAGAAGTGTGGATCGATATTGTACTTATATTTCAGTACAAGTGGAATTTCGATGTAGTTGAGGTCGTAGGTCATCTTCTTGCCATTAGCCAAATTTTTCTTACCACCTTTCTCTGTATAGAATAAGCCTCCTTCCAGATAAAGTGGCTGGGCATTTGAAAGTGCGACACCTGCCACAACTCCCACGTTGAGACCCGTCTGCCAATTTCCACCATCCAGTCTGCTATCATCCGAATTGACGTAAGAGAAAGAAGGACCAATCCTGAATCCAAAGTAGGAGTCAGGGAAATCATTGTCGTGACGGTCGTAGTCGAGATGACCCGTTTGCTTGTTGTAATATCTGCTCTGTGTATAGTGTTGAGCTGAGGATGGCATTGCGATGAGCAAGAGAACCATCAGGAGAAATGTAATCTTTTTCATATTTTTCCGTTTTAAGTTTATATTCTGAGTATCAAACCATGGAGTCAGATGCTGTCTTCATCTGTTGTGATTATGTTGCAAAAGTAGTCTGTTTTTTGGAAGTTCTCAGGGTGTAAATTCCTAAAAGATGAGGGGGAAATCCCTATTCATATTGATGTGGAATATCTATTTTTGTGATAAGTAAAAGTGCTTTTGGTGCCTATTTTTGCAAAAAAATGCTTTTCTTTGCCATGAAAACAAAAAAATATATTAATTTTGCACCCAATATTAAGAGGGAATAGGTATGCAAAAAGTGCAAGGTTCATATAGGGAAATGTTTGAAAGGGTATATACCGAAAATTATCTTCGGTTGTACTACTATGCCTTACACATTGTTAATGACGAGGAGGCTGCCAAGGATATTCTGAACGACGTTTTTGTGGCTTTGTGGAAAAACATCGAAACTTTCAAGGAGAACAATTTCAATGCTTATTTGATGACATCGGTCAGAAATCGCGCTGTAGATTTCTTGCGACATCATGTTTTGCAACATCAATATACCGAAGAGTATCTGTATTCTGCAGAACAGTTTTATGCGGATTATTCCGATGAAAAAGACAAGTTGGTGGAGGAGATGATGAGCCAACTCTCGCCGCCTACCGACCAAATCTTGGAGATGTGTTATCTTAAGCGAATGAAATATGCTGAGGTGGCTGAGGCTCTCGACATCAGTCCGAATACGGTGAAGAAGCATATTGTGAAGGCTTTAAAAACCTTAAGGGAACGATATAAAGGTAAACGGGAATACCCGATTTAGTTTTTCGTTCGTATCTAAGAATGGAAAAAATAAATTCTTTTTAGCACCTATATGTCCTATATTATATAATAAGGTGTAACTCTAAAGAGTTTTATTCGAAAAGGTGCTGTTCGGAAAACAATCAATAATTAATTTGGAGAAAAAAATATGACCAAAGAAGATAATTATAATATGTCTGATTTTATGCAAGAGGAAGTGGCTGTTCGTGACTATCTCTTGCGGAAGACTCATGCTGCTCCCGATGTGAGAAGAGAACTTGATTCCTTTTTGTCAAAAATGCCAGAGGATGGAAAAATGAGAGAAGAAACTTCTGAGGTTGTGTCTGCCGATAATCTATCTGATGATAAGGATTTGGAGAATCGCCCTTTTGTACGTCGCTTTGCGATTCCAGCAATCTTTGCGATGGCTGCTTCCATAGCATTGGTTCTCTTCCTTTATTTCGGTAAAAATCATCATTTGAAAGTGCCAGAAGGGGCTGTGGTGGCATACGAGGCTGAGGATGAAAAATCCCAGTCAAGTGTTACTTTGCAAAAGGGTGATGAAGAGCCGATGACTGTCGCATCTAATCAAGCCTCTTGTGCGAAAGTTGATGCTATTGGTGCGAACTCCAATGCGACCACTACGGTACGTAACATTTTGACAACTCCTGCCAATGCAACGGCGGAGGTGACTTTGGCGGATGGAACAGTCGTGGCGGTGAATGCTGGAAGTAAATTGGTTTATCCGCAGACTTTCTCGGGTTCAACTCGTGAAGTAGAACTTCAAGGTGAGGCGTATTTTAAGGTTCATCATGATGGCAAGCATCCATTTATCGTTAAGGCGAATGGCATTTCTACCAAGGTATTGGGAACGGAGTTCAATGTTCGTTCTCATTCTCGCAAAGACACTCACATCACCTTGTTGCAAGGAAGCGTGCTGGTCAGTTCGGCTGCGACAACCAAGCGGTTGAGGCCTGGGGAAGATGCAAGTTTTAGCGATGGGCGCATGATTGTCCGTTCCGTTGATACCGATGAGTTCACGGCATGGAAAGAAGGAGAGTTCTATTTCGACAACGAGACGCTTTTGGATATTGCCAAGGAAATAGGTAAATGGTATAATGTGAGTGTGATCTTCCAAAGTCCTGCGAAAATGCAGACTCGCCTTTTCTTTGTCGCACCGAGGGATGGTGGCATTGAGGAACTTTTGGAGGTGCTGAATAGTTTGGATAAGGCGAAATTTACCTATCATAATGGACAGGTGGTGATAGAATAAGATTGTCTTAGATGCCGAATTTTACAAAATATTAAGATTCTAAGGTGCCGATTTCTGCAAAATATCGCTTATCTTTGCCCCAGAAAATAAACAACGCTATTGAAAATGAGGTATTTATATAGATTTATAGATGGGGAGTAGGGCGTACTTGGTTTATTCTTTATATGGGATAGGAAATGTGTATCATGATAACTATGTTATAAAATCGGCGGGAAGAAATACAGTTTATTGTAACTTCTCGCAAGCTCTCAACCTATATCTTTAACTGGGTTCATGGCAGCTGAAAGTAAAAAATAAGTCTCGTTGCTCTATATCTGTAACAGGCAGCTCTTTCTCTGTGACAGAATTGCGACCAAGAGAAATCTTGGTTAGTATAACATTTGAATATGTCTTCGTGGGTTTTTGGTGGTTAGTCACAAGATGTTTTGATTAGGCTGACAAGATCTTATGACGTTAGTCAAAAAGGCTTTTGTTTAGCGAGCAAAAGGTTTCGAAGTAGCTTTTTCTCTTATTTAATTTAAATTGATCATATTAATCCTAAGCTATGGTCTTCCTGTTTCCTTATTTAGTATGTTAATCTGAACCTTCACCGTAACCCGATGAGTGTCGTTTGTTTTGAAAAATACTCGATTGGGAATGATAAAACGTAAATTATCTGGTGTGTTTTTGAAAGAAAATGGAAGTTTTTCCAACTTTTTTCTTTCAAAGCGTACCCGATTTTTGCATTAGTCCGTATCTTATTGCAAAAATTATATAGTCAAAAGCATAAAATGATTAATTGATGCGTATGAAAAAGAGAGAAAAGAAAAGAGAATTTGTAGCACTTCTCATGCTCTTGTCTTTTGTGTTGGGTGCCTCCGCACAGAGCTTGAGCAAGAAATTCAGTGTCTCGTTCAAGAACACACCTTTGACAACAGCCTTGAAAAAAATAGGTAAGCAAAGTGGTGTGAGAGTGGAGTTCGCCTACGAGGATGTCAAAGGCTACTCCGTGAGTGTTCATCTTACGGCTGTTAATGCGGAGAGCGCTGTGAAGGCTGTGATAGCCAATCGTCCTCTTTCTTATAAAGTGGTGGGCGATAAGTTTATCATTATTTCCAAAGGAACTTCTCATCAAAAAACAACTCCCAGTAATGGAAAACCGGAAGTTGCGCAAAAATATGAAGAAGTAGCAAACTCTAAAGTACAGCAGATGGGTAAGACGGTCACTGGTAAGGTGGTGGATGAAAATCATCAGCCATTGCCTGGTGTAAGTGTGAAATGTGGCAATGGTCGCATGGGTACTTATACCGACATGAATGGTGAATTTACATTTGCCCTGCCAGAGAATCATAGTCAGTATCTTACCTTTTCTTATATAGGTATGCAGCAGCAGAAGGTGAAGCTGACAAGTAAGAATGCCAAGAATATGCAGATTGTGATGCACGAGGATGCAGGTGCTCTCGACGAAGTTGTCGTAACGGGCTATCAGGTGCTTGACAAACGCAGCCTGACTTCTGCCGTTACATCGGTAAAGATGGACGACTTGAAACGTGCCGATATGAGCAGTCTTGACCAGATGCTTGAAGGAAAGATTGCAGACTTGATGGTGACCAATAATTCTGCCGAGGTGGGTGTTGCGCCAAAGATTCGTATTCGTGGTACAAGTACATTGATAGGTAACCGTGAGCCGCTCTGGGTGGTTGACGGAATCGTAGTTTCCGATCCTGTGGAGATTGCTCCAGAAGAGTTGAACGATCCTGACTATGTAAACCGTATCGGTAATGCTATTTCTGGTATCAACCCTCAGGACATCGAGCGCATCGATGTATTGAAGGATGCTGCAGCTACCGCCATCTATGGTACGAAGGCTGCCAATGGCGTCATCGTAGTAACCACCAAGCGCGGTTTCGAGGGGAAGCCTCAGGTAAGTTATTCTACCAACGTAACCTACAAGCGTCGTCCAAGATATTCAGATCATTCTGTGGATGTGATGACTTCTAAAGAGCGTATTCAATTCTCTCGTGAGTTGGAAGCCATAGGCTATACTTACAATACCTATGATCCACGTGTAGGTTATGAAAAGGCGCTCGACGACCTTTACAATAAAAATATCGACTATAAAGAGTTTGTCAATCAGGTATCGGCAATGGAAGGCTATAATACCGATTGGTTTGATTTGATATGCCGTGACAGTTGGTCGCAGCAGCATTCTGCCAGTCTGAGTGGCGGTTCGCAGAAGTCGAGATATTATGCATCTTTGGGATATAACAAGGATAATGATGTCATCAAGGTGAACAGTAACGAACGTTATACGGCATCTGTCAATCTGGACAACACCTTCAGTAAACTGCTTACAGCTTCTTTCAACGTAAGTGCTTACCACTACAACCGTAATTATTATCAGGAAGAGTTGGCACCATTGAACTATGCTTATGGTGCTTCGCGTGCTATCAATCCATTCAATGCAGATGGCACATACGCCTATTACGACAAGTTGAGCGGCAGCAAGGGATATAAATATAAGTATAATATATTGAACGAGTTGGACAACAGTTATAAAAAACAGGAGACCAATTCGTTTACAGCAACAGCCAATCTGAAGTTCAACTTCACAGACTGGCTGAATGCCAATGCCATCTTTTCCATGACCCAATCCAATACAGACCAAGAAGGTTATTGGGGAGAGAATACAACTCATGTGGCCTATCTGCGAACCACCAATTATGGCGAAGAAGTGACAAACTTTGAGGATTGCTTACTTCCTCAAGGTGGAGAATTGAGCAAGACAACCGTCCGTAACCAGAGCTATACCGCCCGATTGCAGTTGAATGCAAACAAGTATTTCGGTGAAGACGACAAGCATAACATTGATGCAACCTTCGGATTGGAAATCAATTCGGATAAATACAAGAGTCATTCGAGCGTGGCACGCGGATATTATCCCGACCGAGGCGAGACCTTTGTAACGGGTATTGACCTGTCCAAATATACGGGCTACGCCACATGGTTGAGCAACAATGTGCCAACTATCGTGGATGATATCTCCAATAAGTTTTCTACCTATCTTTCTGTGACATACGCCTACAAGCGTTTGTGGCGTGTCAATCTGAATGGTCGTATTGATGGTTCTAATAAGTTTGGCGACCGTTCCAACGATAAGTTCCTTCCAATCTGGTCTTTGTCAGGAAGCTATGATTTAGGTAGCTTCATCAAGGCTAAATGGGTTGACTATATCACAGCCAAGGCTTCTTATGGTTTTCAGGGAAATATGCTGGATACCGAGTCGCCTGTCATGACCATCAAGAAAGGGGCGAAAGATTCCTATTACAATGAGTTTACTTCATCAATATATGCACATCCTAACCCAGACTTGAAGTGGGAGAAAACTCATTCCTATAATATCGGTTTGGATATGAGTCTCTTTGATCATCGTCTGGAGATGGAAATCAGTGCCTATTACAAGAAAACCAAGGATGCCTTTATGAACAAGAAGGTTTCTTCGGTCAATGGTGTGAATTCGTATGTCATCAATGGTGGCGATGTAACCAATAAGGGTTATAGTTTCGACATTACCTATAATGCAATCCGTAATAAGGACTTCCGCTGGTCGCTCTCTACTTCTATCTCTAAGGTCATCAACAGTATCGACTCGCGTCCTGATGCCCAGACCTATGATTTGGAAGATTTCCTGAATGGCTCGGCATTGGTACAGGGCAAGTCTGTGAATACATTCTACAGCTATCGCTTCTTAGGCTTAAGCCCGGTAGATGGCGGTCCGCTCTTTGATGATTATTTTGACAATCAGGCTGCTTTGCGTGGTTTGAGCAAGTATGATGTATATACTAAAGTTCTCGAAGCTTCAGGCAAGCGCGATGCCGATATCCAGGGAAGTTTGACCAATACGTTCCGCTACAAAAACTGGCGTGCTTCCTTGAGCTTAGGTTACAGTTTGGGAGCCAAGACACGTCTTTTTGCCATGTATGGTAGCGCAGCTTCGGGTGGCGCATACGGCTCTTCTATCTATTCGGAGAAGAACTATAGCCGTGACTATATGAAGCGCTGGCAGAAACCAGGTGATGAAAAATACACCAATATCCCTGCCATTATACCTCATGGTACAGATGCTTACTGGAAATATAATAATTTCTGGTCGAACAATGCGACAGACTTCAGTGACATTCCGACGATAGCAAACGACTATTGGGATATGTATGACTATTCAAACATCCGCGTGGTAAGTGCCGACTATCTGAAACTTCAGAGCATGAGCGTGACCTACGAGATGCCGATGAAAGCATTGAATGTGATTGGTTTGCAGCGTCTGGCTGTTACAGCTTCGGCTTACAATCTTTTCACGATTTGCGATTCTGCACTGAAGGGACAGACACCTACGCAGGGTGGATTCTCCAGCATACAGTTGAGCGACCGTCCAAGTTTCTCGCTCGGACTGAATGTGATATTCTAAAGAAGAGCAAGGTATGAAATTCTTACGTACGATAAAAAGACAACGACAATGAAAAAGAAACTGTATAATATCATATTTATAGCAACATCATGGTTAGTGTTGGCATCATGTTCGAGCGATTTTCTCAAGGAATATTCGCAGGATTTGGGTAGGGTACAGACCGTTGATGACTTGAAGGAACTGGTTGTAGGCGACTGTCTTCTGCCAAAGAGTCTGTTTTCAAACGATGATTCCTATTTTCAGACAGAAAACGTTAATTACCTCTGTGTACACTTTATGAGTGATGAGTTGCAGGAGAACATCAATACAGCAGAGGATGTAGATAAAAGCATCGGTTATCGCGACAAGATGTTTCCTTATTTCACCTGGCAGCAGAATCTCTATATCGACAAGAATGGCAAGAGTTCTTATGATAGCAATGAGAGCCAGTTGTGGAATCTGGCATATCAGGTAATCAATAATTGCAACATGGTGCTTGATGCAGCTGACTTGCTCACAACCCATTCAGAGACTGAGAAGGCTGAAGTGCAGAAGGTGAAGGGAGAACTTTACTATCTGCGTGCCTCCTATTATCTGATGCTTGTCAACCTGTATGGCAAACCTTATACCCCTTCTACCGCAGCTACAGAGCCTGCTGTGCCTGTCAAGTTGAGTCCGAATGTAGAGGACAAGGACTATGAACGCGCATCTGTTGCAGAAGTGTATGCTCAGATCGTCAGCGATTTGGATGCAGCAGAAGCACATCTGTCATCAGCATCGGCTCCTGTCAGCATCTACCATCCTGACATAGAGGCTGTGTACATCCTGCGTAGTCGTGTGGCTTTGTATATGCAGGACTGGGAGACAGCCAAAACCTATGCACAGAAAGCGATAGACAAGGATGGTTATCTGCTTAACCTGCAGACTGTGTCTTCTGCTTCCTATCCGCTGAGCAAGCAGAATGCAGAGGTGGTGTTCTCGAATGGTGCAAGTATGCTGGGCAATATCCTGTTTGTCGAGCCTGCTGATGAGGATTCTTATAGCGAAGTATCACCTTCATGGTATCTTTCTGATAATCTGTATGCGCTCTTCACTGACGATGATTATCGCAAGACTACTTACATTACAACCAGTGATGATCTGACCAATTCGTTGCCAACCTATCACAAAGTGGATTGCAGCATCGCATCTTATGGAAAATATAAGGAAGTGAGTGATGTATTCAGCATACGCACTGCTGAGGCTTATCTCAATATGGCTGAGGCTGAAGCCCAGTTGGGCAACGACTCTGAGGCTTGCGGATGGTTGGGTAAGTTGCGCCAGAATCGTATTGCTGATGGCGGAGCTGTAGCATTGGCAGGAGCCGACCTTATCAATTTTGTGCGTGAGGAACGCGAGCGTGAATTCTTCCTGGAAGGACAGCGCTGGTTCGATCTACGTCGATATATGGTAGATGCCAAATATCCATTTACAAAAGAAATCGTGCATACGATGTCAACCTTTAAGAGTCAGGATTGGACCGTCTATCGTTCTAATTTGAGCAAGTATCGTCTGGAAAAGAATGATGCCGCCTATACGCTTGATATACCTAAGCAGGTAAGAGATTTCCAGCCTTCTATCGGAAGTAATCAGCGTCCGGTGCGTCCTGCCTTTGACAGTGAAGACTTCAGCGCTGGTGGCGGTGACGAGGGTGACGATGACTATGATTGGTAATGAATCAAAAATAAGATAGCAATGAAAAAGATATATTTATTCCTGATGATGGCTTGCATGGGGGCGGCATTCACAGCGTGTTCAAGCGATGAAGATACCACCCCGAGCTATGCCGATTCCAATAAGTTTGAGCCAGCTGCTGATGACAACAGCGAGTTGGCTAACTACCGACGTGATTTCTATAAGAACACGGGTACCTATCTTCTGTTTGACGATAGGGGTGTGCTTGACGTAAGCTATGATATGTTCAGCACTTATACCAGTTCTTATACATACACCTATGATTATATAGAAGATTTCAGTTCGCAGAAGAAAGCTGCCGAAAAGGTCAAGGAGAGTATTCTGAAGAGATTGGGCGACAGTTCTCCTTTTTCTATCATGATTGTTGACAAAATACATGCATGGTCGTATAATGATGGTGTCTTGGTGGCAAAGCCAAAGAAAGACCCTACTTACTATCTGGGTTCTCAGTGCTATGTGTTCAGTCTTGAACAGGGTAAGGCTTTTTCCGATCCTTCTTTCTTCGATAATCTCATGGCTCAAATTGTTCTGGCTAAGATCAATGCCAAGGGCGATACATTCCTGAAGGATTTCTTTGCCCTGATAGAAGATTATGACAAGTATCAGGATTACGACAAATATGAACTGGATTATCCTGAAGAGTATAATGACGACCTGGCTCGTTCGTTAGGCTTCCTGAGGGATGGTAATGATTGGTATTTCCGTTCAAAAAAGTATGACATCAGCGATTATGTAACGGCTGTATTCACTTACACGGCTGCAGAATTTGAGGAAGAGTTCAGCGCTTATCCTATCTGCATCGCACGTTATGCTAAGATGAAGGAACTCATAGAGTCGTTGGGTGTGAATGTTGATGGTGAATAACAAAAAGATAAGTAATATGAAAATATTCAAGAACATATATATATGGGCAATCGTTTTGGCAGGTGCTCTGTCTCTTGCCGCATGTAGTGATGACGATGATCAGCCCTCTGTCAGTCCAATAAGTACGGGAACTGTTTCAGATAAGGACGGCAATGAATATAAATGGGTAAGAATCGGAAATCTCGACTGGATGACCGAGAACTTGCGCTGTGATGATCCTTTCTATGAAGATGTCTATAATCCTAAATGGACTAACAAATTCGGAGACGGGCTTGTTTTGACCGGAACTTTGGAAGATTGGCAGAAGTGGTATGCAGAATTCGGTAACTATTATACCTGGGAGGAAGCTGTTGCTAATGCACCGGAAGGATGGCGACTTCCTACCGATGATGATTTCAAAGCTTTGGAACGAGAACTTGGAATCAAGCAAGGTGATCTGGATAAGGACGGATGGCGCAAGGGGGCTTCAAACCTGATGGCACAGAATGGAGAAGGAACCTGCCTTCATTTTGTCTTCGGAGGCGAAATCTGCAATTATTCCTATTCTCAGATTGGTCTGTACCATCAGTATGACTATGGCTATTACTGGACGGCAACAGATGTAGAGGTGAATAAGGAGCCTGCTGCTTATGCACGTATGATTACTCCTGGCATTGATGCAGTGAACCGTCTGGTAGTGCTCCAGGAGAAGCATTACCTCAGTGTGCGTTATGTTCGTGATGCTCAATAAGGATAAAACAAGATAACGACGAAACAAAGTATTGATATGAAGATAAAACATATTTTTCTTGCAGCTCTCCTTCTTTCTGGGAGTTCAGTACAAGCTCAGACACAAGTAAGCATTACTGGTGAAATAGCCGGTTTGACTGATAGTTGCAAGGTGTCTTTAGTAGATGAAGAAGGGTATGAGCCGAAGTCCCTTGGTATGGCAAAATTCAAAGGCGGCAGTTTCTCTTTTACAGCTGAAATAAAAACACCTCGTATGGTGACGCTGAATATTTCGACAGTTAGTGCCCAGTCTGGTAAATGGATGAAGAACGCATCTATCCGTACCATGCTTGACGGCTCTCCTGTTGTAGTGAAAATAGACGGAGAGGTGATTCAGAAAGCTAGTAGAAATATCGCTACAGAAGCTTTGGTTAATCAGGCTGAAAGCGGCATTATGATTACCGGTGGTAAGGCGATGCAACAATATGCTGAGTATCTGGCTTTTATCCGTTCTACAGAATGGGCCGCACAGACCTTGAGCCGTGTAGAAGCTGAAGCTTGGTTTTATTATCATGGCGATGATAATGCCATCTCTTACATGAAACCGGCAAAAGAGAAGGCTGAGGCAGAATTATCTGTCTTGAAGCATGAGTTTATCCTGCAGCATCCTGATTATGCCGTCTCTGCAGCTCTTGTCGCAGCCAAGGCATACAAGCCTTTCACTTACTCGGCTGCTGATTTT
>NZ_JAIJHU010000073.1:0-11301 GCF_022723415.1 Barnesiella sp.
TTTACTGTACTACACTTGCTTCTTCAATTCCTTCAATGAACTTGACAAAAAGTTCCCCGGAGCGTGCCCCGTTTCCTCTTTTGCGGTTGCAAAGTTAATACATTTCCCTACTCCATTCCAAATATTTCTGCCACTTTTTTATGCTGTATAACATAACTTTCTTGCAACAAACTGTACTTCACGATTTTATAATTAAACATTTTTTCCAAAAAAAAATTCCCAATACTATTTAAGTGAGCTACACCTAAACGCTGGTTCGGTCGATAATTTGTGGAGATTGTTCTTGTATATTACAACTCTTCTCCTCAGAAACTATCGCTTCTTGTTCCCGGCATAGGGGAGAAGGTATGATGCCCTCGGTAACGAAGACAAAGTCGAACGTAATCTATTCCTCCTATCATTTTTATCGAGTTTTTTTCTTTCCTCCTAATAAGAAGCTGTTTTAAATTTATTGGGAAATAATATTATCATTGCAAGCAGGTATGTTCCGGCCATATTGAGCCCCTGTCTCGGAATAAATTAAAACAGCTTCTAAATCGTTTCACACGGCAACCCAAAGGCTTCGGCAACTGCCGGATAAACGATTTTGCCATCGACAATATTCAGTCCTTTATACAATGCCTCATCTTCGGAACAAGCTTTTTGCCAACCTTTATCGGCTAATTGAACCACATAAGGAAGCGTAGCATTTGTCAAAGCCAATGTCGAAGTCGCAGAAACAGCACCGGGAATATTGGCTACACAATAGTGTATTATACCATCGACTTCGTAAACCGGTTCGGAGTGAGTCGTCGGACGAGAAGTCTCGAAACAGCCTCCCTGATCGATAGCCACATCGACCAATACAGAACCCTTTTCCATCGTGGACAGCATATCTCTCGTAATCAAATGAGGAGCTTTCGCACCCGGAATCAATACAGCACCCACTACCAAATCGGTCGTAGGAAGCTCTGCACGAATATTAAATTCAGAAGAATATAACGTTTTAATATTAGCCGGTTTTATTTCATCGACATGCCTTAAACGCGACAAAGAAAGGTCTGTGATTGTCACGTCGGCTCCCATTCCGGCGGCAATGCGAGCTGCCGAATACCCCACGACCCCGGCGCCAATAACCAACACTTTTGCGGGTTTTACCCCCGGAACACCACCCATCAATTTTCCTTTTCCACCTTGCGGGCGTTCTAAAAAACGCGCACCCTCTTGCGTTGCCATTCGTCCTGCCACTTCCGACATAGGAATCAACAAAGGCAAGCTATGATCTTTCAACTCTACCGTTTCATAGGCCAAACACGTGGCTCCACTCGACATCATGGCCTCCGTTAATCTTCTATCCGAAGCAAAATGGAAATAGGTAAACAACAATTGGCCTTTACGGATAAGCGGATATTCAGGAGCAATAGGCTCTTTTACCTTTACAATCATTTCGGAGATAGCATACACGTCTTCAATAGTCGCCAATATTTTCGCTCCGACTCGTTCGTATGAACTATCCGGGAAACCACTATTCTCTCCGGCTCCTTTCTGGACGTACACCGTATGCCCATGTTTTACCAACTCATTCACTCCTGCCGGAGTCATGCCTACTCTGTTTTCATTGTTCTTGATTTCTTTTGGAATTCCTACAATCATGGCCTATAAGTATTAAGATTAGATTAAATTCGGTTGAAAGATAAGAAAATTATTTTTTACTTTATTACATCAACATTCATTTTTTTCGACAAAAAACGGGGAGGTTCTGATTCATCAGAGCCTCCCCCTCTAAATATCTATACAGTAATGTATTTAATTCTTCTTGACCAACAAAACCGAAGGCACAGCCCGCTCTCCTTCGTGGTCGTATATTCCATTATCGCAAGGATAATTAATAACACCATATCCTTGTATATACAGCGTGGAAGAGCCGCCACCATCTAAATTAAGAGCATCGGTCGCCCCCATTTGCCGAGCGAATGTCCGCAAATCATACAGATTCACTCCTTTCGCACCATCTAACCTCCCATCAAAAACTATCAACAGCACCTTATTATCATCGGTAGTAGCCACGCAGGTGCGAGGATGCGTATCGGTAGTGAAAGTATTGCTCCACATAGCGACATCACGACCGTCGTCCAACATCAAAGGCCCCGACACAACAACTTGCTGATAATTTCCACCCTGAACAGCTTCTTCCGTCGAACTCCACTTTTTTATTTCCACAACATCTCCCGTCGCACAAAAAGCCCCCGTCGCACGTGTGGAAAATTCATTTGTCTGAGTAGCAGCCATCACTGTACCATTACATTTCAAAAAATGACGACTGATCCCGGTCGAAGTATTGAAATATGTTCCATTTACAGCGGCCAATGCGTTAGCAGCCAATGCCCGATCGCTAGTCGTCTTTTTTAAAGAACCTGCCTCATAAGACACCAAAAAGGAAACATCGGCTTTATTCAAATCGATTTCCAACATGCTTATCGTTTGAGGATAATCGAATAGTAACGGAACTTGGGCCGTTTTACTAATTATTCCTGTCTGAATTTCCCGTTCCTGCCATTGTATTCCGGCAATGGCAATCGAATCGGCTTGATTTCCGCCCGATGGTCTTTGCGGGACCGACGAGCTACCATCATCTTTCCCACACGAAGGCATACCCGCAATCATCGACACAACCATTACGGGCAAAAACAACTTACTCCATTTCATCTTCCTTGAACTATTGAAGAAACCGTGTGAATATCAAAAATTAAATTTTTCGAGTTTCATCTCGGAAAGCTCTTTCATCTTTCCTACATACGAAACGAAATGAGCTGTCTGTTCATGAATCGACAACGCATCGGCATCTTTCCATGTCTCGCAAATCATCAATACATCGGGACGTGTACTGCTCTCAAAAATATCATATGCTACACAACCCGGCTCCTTTAATGAACATTCTGTCAATTTTCTCGCTATATCAAGAACCTTATCTCGACAAGATTTCTCTACCTGAATAAAAACATTCAATCTAATCATAACTTTTCAATTTATTCGATACCAGTTTTGAACTGGTAAAAGTAATATATTCTCCTCATAAAAGAGATTGCGAAAAACAAATATAACTAAACAAATTCTTCAATCTCTAATAAACGAAGAGCCGCCTCTGCAACAGATACGGCTCTTCCATCTACTATATTTAATTCTATGTATTTAGAATGGCAAATCATCGGTAGGAGAAGGCGCCAAATCGGGAGCTGCCGGAGCCGGTGGGAACGGAGTTATATCGTTGGGCATCGGAGGCATATCGGGAACTCCCTGAGCAACAGAAGCTGACTTTTCTATCTTCCAAGCTCTCACATCGGTGTACCAACGACCATTAAATTCCCTACTTTCAAGATCAAAGCTAACCACGACATCTTCGCCGATAGCGGCAGGATATTGATCTACTTTATCACCGAAAAGATTGAAACAAACTTTCCGAGGATATTGCTCTTCTGTTTCCAAAACATACTCTTGCTTTTTCCACGGATTGCCTGCTTTCGAAACGCCCTCCTGCAAAGGCAACACATGGATTATTCTTCCTTTAATTTCCATATTCAATTTACAAGCTGTGTAATTATTCGGCAACAAATATAGCAAAAGGTAAGGGGTAAGGCAAGATGAAAACAAGTTTTTTTCACTCCGTTCTGCCCAAACTTCATTTTATATCGCAAAAGCAGCGAGACTTCCAATAAAAACATTTTCACTTTTTTATTTGTTATATTACAAAAACCTTTCTCTATAACATTTATTAAAAAGGAGTTTTAACTAAACCCTCAATTTTATAACAAGTCACCTCTCTTGAAATCGGAAAAATCGCATTATCTTTGCAAACTGAGATTATATATTCAAACAAATGAAAGAAAAGCAATTACTTAAAACCATCGTAGAAGGCATTCAAGAAAAAAAAGGAAAGAAAATTACAACCGTAGATCTCTCAAAAATAGAATCGGCAGCCACCTCTCATTTTATTATTTGCGAAGGACAATCGACAACCCAAGTCATGGCGATTGCCGATAGTATAAGAGAATATGTATTACAAAATACAGGAATAAAACCTTTCGGATATGATGGATATCAAAACGGACAATGGATTGTTATCGACTACGGTAGCATATTGGCCCATATTTTTTTACCGGAATACCGAAATTATTATAAGCTCGAACAATTATGGAATGATGCCAAATTGGCAGAAATTCCCGATGTGGAATAATTTTTGATACATCAACAGCACATTATATCATCAAAATATGGGAAACAACAATATGTCTCCATTAGGACCTAAAAAGAAAGGTATTCGATTCAATTTGTATTGGATGTACTCGCTCATCGCTCTCGTTTTAATAGGACTTTACTACATGAACGACAACACGATGAGTAAAGAAGTGAATTGGACCGAATTCGAAAAAATCGCCAAAGAGGGCGGTATAACCAGACTGACCGTTTTCGCCAAAAAAGATTATGCCGAAGCCCAACTGAACGACAGTACAGCCAAAGCGGTCTTTAAAACTGACAAAATAAACGGGAAACCAGTAATATACACCAATATTCCTTCGGGAGACAGTTTTGCAAAAACTCTCGATACGTGGAAAAAGGAAGATGGTTTTAATGCAGAAGTCTATTACGAAAACAGTAGTGACCTAACTAACATATTATGGTCGGTAGGCCCATTCATATTACTCATTGTATTTTGGATTTATTTAGCCCGCCGAATGACCAATCAAGGCGGAGGAGGCAGCGGAGGAGTATTCAATGTAGGGAAAGCCAAAGCTCAACTTTTCGATAAAGACGGCGCTGTAAAAGTGACGTTCAATGACGTTGCCGGATTATCGGAAGCCAAACAAGAAGTCGAAGAAATCGTAGAGTTTCTAAAAAATCCCAATCGCTATACCGACTTAGGTGGCAAGATCCCCAAAGGCGCCTTATTGGTAGGCCCTCCGGGAACCGGAAAAACATTATTGGCAAAGGCCGTTGCCGGAGAAGCCAACGTCCCGTTTTTCTCTTTATCTGGTTCCGATTTCGTAGAAATGTTCGTCGGTGTGGGAGCCTCTCGTGTTCGCGATCTTTTCAGACAAGCCAAAGAGAAAGCTCCGTGTATCGTCTTTATCGATGAAATCGATGCTGTGGGGCGTGCTCGGGGGAAAAATCCGAATATGGGTTCTAACGACGAACGAGAAAATACATTAAATCAGTTGCTAACCGAAATGGACGGATTCGGCTCGAACAGCGGAGTTATCATTTTGGCTGCTACCAACCGAGCCGACATATTGGATAAAGCATTGCTGCGTGCCGGACGATTCGACCGTCAAATCTACGTAGAACTGCCCGAATTGAACGACCGGAAAGAAATATTTAAAGTCCATTTAAGGAATGTAAAAATAGACGATTCTGTCGATGTAGACCTTCTGGCTCGACAAACCCCCGGTTTTTCGGGCGCGGATATAGCCAATGTCTGCAATGAGGCCGCCCTCATCGCCGCCCGAAAAAACAAAAAAAGCGTTCAACGGCAAGACTTCATGGATGCTGTCGATCGTATCGTCGGCGGTCTGGAAAAACGATCTAAGATTACAACCCAAGAGGAGAAACGCTCCATTGCCATACACGAAGCCGGGCATGCTTCTATCAGCTGGTTATTGAGATATGCCAACCCCCTCATCAAAGTAACGATCGTTCCTCGCGGACGTGCATTGGGAGCCGCATGGTATCTCCCCGAAGAACGACAAATCACGACACGCGAGCAGATGCTCGACGAAATGTGCGCCACATTAGGAGGTCGTGCAGCAGAAGAAGTATTTCTCGGACGAATCTCAACCGGTGCTTCCAACGATTTGGAGAGGGTTACCAAACAGGCTTATGCTATGGTCGTTTATTTCGGTATGAGCGAAAAATTACCGAATCTTTCTTACTATGATTCCACGGGGCAAGAATACGGATTTACCAAACCGTATAGCGAAGACACGGCTAAACTCATCGATGAAGAAGTAAGCAAAATCGTAAGCGAACAATACGAAAGGGCTAAAAAAATTCTAAAAGAGAATGCCGACAAACACGCTCAACTGGCAGAAGTATTGATCTCCCGTGAAGTTATTTTCTCGGAAGATGTCGAACATATCTTTGGAAAACGTCCGTGGGTATCTCGCTCCGAAGAAATCTTGCAGGACGAAGAATCAGCAAAACAAGAAGGAGAAAAAGCCGAGAAAGAAACCCAAGAAAAAGACACCTCGACAGGAAACGACAATACCCATGAAAGGGAAAACAAAACGGAGGAAAAACCAGAGAAAGATTCGGAGAATACATAGTTTTCACCAACTCCCCCTATATAAGAAAAGAGGTATCGACAAGTCGATATCTCTTTTTTATGTCGCATCACCAAAAAAGAGCCCTAAATAAACGTAAGTTTTTTCAGAGAATAGTTATATTTGTCAGCGATTTATCAAAACAAAAAAATCGTGAAAAATTTATTGACCCGAACTTTAACCGGTATCCTTTTTATCGTTATCATCACAACGGCCGTTCTATCAGGAGCTTATACATTTCTCTTTATATTCGGTATCATCTCGCTCCTCGGATATATCGAATTTATAAACCTGACTCAATTTGGCAGAAAGTTCGATAAAATATTACTCATGCTCGACATGGCAGGAGCCTGTGCCCTATTTCTGGCTGTATTTTCTTTCTCGGGACAATTACCATATAACTTCCAAAAGGCTTCTATCCTCACCTACGTTATTTACCTCATCGCACGTCCCGTCACGCAACTTTATTCGACACCCGAAAAATCGCCCATAACCAGTTGGGCATATAGCATTTTAGGTCAAATTTATGTTGTACTGCCTCTGGCCTTATTAGGAGTTTGGGGATATAAGAGCGACTATCAACTATTCATGAATACCGAATATTTGCTGATGGCTCTTTTTGTATTCGTATGGACAAACGATACCGGCGCATATATCGTAGGTTGTACGTTAGGTAAACATCGACTGTTCGAGCGCATATCGCCAAAGAAGTCATGGGAAGGGTTTTTCGGAGGTTTGGCATTCTGTATCATACTCGCTTCTTTGGCAAACTACATCATACCGGGTATGCTTTCGACAGCCCAATGGATAGGTATGGGAATCTTAACCTCCATATTTTCCACTTGGGGAGATTTATGCGAGTCCTTACTCAAACGTACAGCAGGAGTAAAAGATTCCGGGAAAATATTGCCGGGACACGGGGGTATTCTCGATCGCTTCGACAGCGAATTGATAGCCTCGCCCGTTATATTCATATATCTGACTTTCGTTTTATAACCCCGATGCTTGCATCGACTTCTTTTTTACATTAAATTTGTAATTATTCAAATATCCGCCTATGAACGACCAACGTTATAATCTGCGAGGCGTATCGGCTTCAAAAGAAGATGTACATAACGCCATAAAAAATATAGATAAAGGAATTTTCCCAAAAGCGTTTTGCAAAATTATACCCGACATACTCGGAGGAGACCCCGAATATTGCAACATCATGCACGCAGATGGAGCAGGGACCAAATCGTCATTAGCTTACATGTATTGGAAGGAAACTGGCGACCTCGGTGTATGGAGAGGCATAGCGCAAGATGCCCTCATCATGAACATAGACGATCTGCTCTGCGTAGGCGCGACCGACAATATACTCGTGTCCTCGACGATCGGACGGAATAAACTATTAGTTCCCGGAGAAGTCATCTCAGCAATCATAAACGGGACCGAAGAACTCCTCGCCGAATTGCGGGACCTCGGAGTAAACGCATATAGTACCGGAGGCGAAACGGCCGATGTCGGAGATTTGGTTCGAACAATCATAGTCGATAGCACTGTCACTTGTCGCATGAAACGGAAAGATGTCATATCGAATGGCAATATCCGGCCGGGTGATGTCATAGTAGGATTATCGTCCTATGGACAAGCCTCGTATGAAAAAAGTTATAACGGAGGCATGGGCAGCAATGGTTTGACATCGGCACGACACGATGTATTCGGGAAATATCTCGCGACCAAATACCCCGAAAGCTATGACAATGCAGTTCCTGACGAATTGGTATACTCAGGGACATTGAAACTTACAGACAAAATAGCCGAATTAGGAATAGATGCCGGTAAACTGGTATTGTCACCTACACGAACATACGCCCCTGTCATTAAAAAATTGCTCGACGAGATGCGGTCGCAGATACACGGTATGGTACACTGTTCGGGTGGAGCTCAAACCAAAATCATGCATTTCGTAGAGAAGATGAGAGTTGTCAAGAACAACCTCTTTCCGGTTCCGCCTTTGTTCAATATCATACAGGAACAATCGGGAACCGACTGGCATGAAATGTACAAAGTATTCAACATGGGGCATCGCATGGAAATCTATGTAGACTCATTGAATGCTCAAAAAGTTATCGAGATCAGCCATTCATTCGGTATCGACGCTCAAATTGTAGGATATACCGAAGCGTCCGATCGCAACGAGCTAATCATCGAATCGGACAAAGGACGATTTGAATATAGATAAATTCCGTTTCACACTTTAACTAAAACAACTATGTTAATTATAGGAATAGCCGGCGGAACCGGTTCGGGAAAAACCACCGTTGTACGAAAAATTATCGAAAGCCTACCCGCCGGACAAACTGCCGTTATTCCACAAGATTCCTATTATTGGGATAGCAGTCATATACCCGTAGAAGAAAGACAAAATATCAATTTCGACGAACCGGCTGCCATCGACTTCGATTTACTGGTAAAACATTTGAAAGAACTGAAAGCGGGACACTCCATCGAACAGCCCATATATTCGTTCCTGACATGTACCCGCTCCAACGAGACAATAACCGTCGAGCCGCGCGATATAGTCATCGTCGAAGGTATTCTTATTCTTTGCAATGAAGAGCTCCGAAACATGATGGATATGAAAGTATTCGTCGATGCAGATGCCGACGACCGACTTATCAGAGTCATCAATCGGGATATTATCGAACGAGGACGTACGGTCGAGATGGTTATCGAACGCTACGAACGGGTTTTGAAACCGATGCATCTGCAACATATCGAACCTACAAAACGATATGCCGACATCATTATCCCCCAAGGCGGACACAACTCGGTGGCCATAGAAATCATGACCAATTTTATTTCCCACAAACTTAAAGGTTAGAAATCATGCGGAGGGCAATATCCTATTGGATATATATACTCTTCGTGCTGATTTTCGTCTCGGCTTGTGGAGGAAACAAACAGCACTCGTCGGAAAATGTCTTGAACGATTTCGATTCTATCTGCCAGCGTGGAGAATTACGTGTCTTGACATTGTATAGTTCCACGTCCTACTTTATTTATCGTGGAGAAGAAATGGGATACGAATACGAACGTATCAAACAATTCGCAGATCACTACAACCTGAAAACGAAAGTCATCGTCGCTGACAATATCAAGCGCCTCACCGAAATGTTGCAAAAAGGCGAGGGTGATATTATAGCTTATGAAATGCCCATTATCGGCGATGCCAAGAATGAATGGTTATATTGCGGAGCGGAAAACATCACTCACCAAGTGCTGATTCAACTTCGAAAACCTAAAAACGAAATGGTTAACGACGTTGTCGATTTAATCGGGAAAGATATTTATGTCGAAGCAGGATCTAAATACGAAGACCGAATCAAAAACCTCAACGATGAACTCGGCGGCGGGATACATATACATCATATCGACAAAGATACAGTCGTTACCGAGGAACTTATAGAAATGGTCTCTACGGGAGAGATACCTTACACTTTGGCCGATAATAACCTCGCGCAATTGAATCGTACCTACTATAACAACATAGACATTCATCTGAAAGTCAGTTTCCCGCAAAGAGCTTCATGGGCGGTAAACAAGCATTCCAAATCCCTCGCTCATGCTATAAACCAATGGGTAAAGGAAAACCACAAATCAGACTCTTACCGAAGTATTTCCCGCAGATATTTCGAACTGAGTAAAACTTTGCCAGCATCGGCCGTACTATCCATACCCAAAGGACAAATATCTATCTACGACCCTCTTTTAAAAAAATATGCCAAGCAAATAGATTGGGACTGGCGCATACTTGCCGCCCAAGCCTATAACGAATCCCATTTCGATACTTTGGCGGTATCGTGGGCCGGAGCGAGAGGGCTTATGCAACTGATGCCTCGTACGGCTCAGGCATTCGGTGTTTCCATGAACGAAATAACCAATCCCGAAAAAAATATCGGTGCGGCTGTAAAAAGTATCCAATCTCTCAACAAGAGTCTTGCCGATATCGAAGATAAAAATGAACGCATAAAATTTATATTGGCTGCTTATAATGGAGGGCTCGGACATATACTCGACGCTATGGCGCTCGCTAAGAAATATGGGAAAAATCCCCATGTATGGGATAAAAACGTGAGTGAATTCATTTTACTTAAAAGCAACCCTGAATATTTCAATGACGAAGTTTGTAAATTTGGCTATTTCAAAGGCAGACAAACCGTAGCCTATGTCCATGAAGTTTTACGCTATTACAAAATATACCAAGAAAAAATTCCTTTATAAAAATCACATTCTCTAAAAAATTCGTATATTTGTATAAATAGAATACAAAAGTAAGCTATATCCCGACATAATCAATAGGAACATTTGTTTTCATTCTTGTATTATTTTGTACATAAACATATTACTAACTTAAAAATTGAAGTTATGAAAAAGAACAAATTAAACATGGTTGTTGCCATAGCGTTGTGTGTATCGCTGGGTCTTTCTTCTTGTATCGGATCATTTAAATTGACTAATAAAGTACTCGGCTGGAACGAAGGTGTAGGCAATAAATTCGTAAACGAACTTGTATTCATCGCATTCCACATTATCCCCGTATATGAATTGACAGTAGTTGCCGATATTCTTGTATTGAACTCCATCGAATTTTGGAGCGGTGAAAATCTTGTATCTCAATCGACAAAAGAAGTAAAAGGAGAAAATGGAGATACTTACTTAGTAACGACCGATGAAAACGGTTATACGATTACCAATCAAAAAGACAATACGACTATCGGGTTCGTATTCGATAGCAATGACAACTCTTGGTCTGTTTCTGCCAATGGCGAAACGACGAAGTTTATGACATTCGTTGATGACAATCATGTAAAAATGCCGGGAGTCGATGGAAACGACATGATCATAGAACTCTCGCAAACAGGTGTAATGGCTTATCAAGAAGCTGCACAGCACTTTAATTTTGCCATGAAATAATCATTAGACCATAACGCAAAAAAGAGGGAAGCCGATTAATCGGCTT
>NZ_JAIJHU010000074.1:0-11234 GCF_022723415.1 Barnesiella sp.
CTGTTTTAAATTTATTCCGAGACAGATTGAGACCTATGTTGAAGCAGATTGGAGTCCGAGATATGCAGTCAATAGCGGGCTATTGACAAAAATCAAGGGGTTCAAGATGCGAGACAGGAGCTCAATATGGCCGGAACATACCTGCTTGAAATGATAATATTATTTCTCAATAAATTTATAAAACAGCTTCTAAGATTCAAGAAGAAAATCGAATTTCCCATGCCGCAACAGAAAGCGGTTTCGAAAATATTCACGAGAACAAAAAAGACACAACCGACCAGATCGCAATCACGAATTCAGAGAATCGTAAGCAATCCGAATCCCATACCCAAATAAAGAAACATAGTTATCAACGACCAAGCGAAACGAGCTTTGACAAATGGCTCCTGCCTCTCTTTACAACGGGAAGGATAGCGCAATACTCCCGCCATAGGCAAAATAAACAAAATAGCTGTAACCCATTGCAACCACACAATGTCGTAATACAGTCCCAACAAAAATGTACCGAAGACAAAAAATGCCGCCAGCTCCATATACCCTAAGCTATTCAACGCTTTCCGTTCCATAACGAATCCCTATCCATCGATAAACCGACAGGGAAAAACATTCCCCTATCGATACCATTTTCAAATCCTTCTATTTAAAACAGAATCAGCCCGATACGAAATCGGGCTGACCTATATCGCATCGAATTAAGCGTCGATATTGGCATAAGTCGCATTAGATTCTATAAACTCGCGACGCGGACCTACATCTTCGCCCATCAACATCGAGAATACGCGATCGGCCTCGGCAGCATTGTCGATGGTCACCTGTTTGAGAATCCGGTTCTCGGGATCCATCGTCGTCTCCCACAACTGGTGCGGGTTCATCTCGCCCAAACCTTTGTATCGTTGAGTCTCCATCAACTGTTCGTTTCCCTCGCAATATTTCAAACAGAACTGATCCTTTTGTTGATCGGTCCAGCAATATTCCTCGGCTTTACCCCGCTTACTCTTACATTTGTACAAAGGGGGCGTCGCCAAATAAACATATCCCTGTTCCAACAACGGACGCATACGACGGAAAAAGAATGTCAACAACAACGTGGCAATGTGCGCCCCGTCCACATCGGCATCGGTCATAATAATGATTTTATGATAGCGCAATTTCTCGATATTCGCCTCTTTCGAATCTTCTTCCGTCCCGATAGTCACACCCAAAGCCTTGAACATATTACTGATTTCCTGACTTTCGAAAACCTTGTGATCCATCGCTTTTTCCACATTCAATATCTTACCGCGCAACGGTAGAATAGCTTGGAACATACGGTCACGACCTTGTTTGGCAGAACCTCCTGCCGAATCCCCTTCGACAAGGAATATCTCGCAATCCTCAGGGTTACGCGAAGAGCAATCCGCCAATTTACCGGGCAATCCTCCACCCGAAAGAGGAGACTTACGTTGAACCATCTCACGAGCCTTGCGAGCTGCATGACGCGCTGTGGCGGCGATAATCACCTTCTCGACAATTGCTTTCGCCTGAGCCGGATGTTCTTCCAAATAATTTGCCAAAGCCTCGCTCACAGCCGTGTCCACAGCCCCGATAACCTCGCTGTTGCCCAATTTGGTTTTGGTCTGTCCCTCGAATTGTGGCTCCATCACTTTCACCGAAATAACGGCTGTAAGCCCCTCTCGGAAGTCATCGCTGCTGATTTCCACTTTCACTTTTTCAAGCATCTTGGAATCCTCGGCATACTTCTTCAAAGTACGGGTCAATCCCCGACGGAAACCCGTCAAGTGAGTTCCCCCCTCGATGGTATTGATATTGTTCACATACGAATAGACATTCTCGTTATACGTCGTGTTGTACGTCATAGCGACCTCCACAGGCACTCCCTGACGCTCGGTAGCGATATGAATCACATCGTCGATAAGATGCTCCTTATTCGAGTCGATATAACGAACGAACTCCTTTAATCCTTCTTTTGAATAGAACACCTCTTTACGATACTCGCCGGCATCGTTAGTCGTCCGTTTATCCGTCAGCGAAAGGGTAATCCCCGCATTCAGATAAGCCAAATCGCGCAAACGATTCGCCAAAATATTATAGTCGTAAACCGTAACAGAAAAAATCGAATTGTCTGGACGGAAGATAATCGTCGTTCCCGTTTCTTCGGTCTCTCCTATAACTTCCACATCGTGCAAAGGTTTCCCACAAGAATACTCTTGCATATAAATCTTTCCGTTCCTGCGAATCTCGGCACGTAAATAAGTCGAGAGAGCATTTACGCACGATACACCCACACCGTGCAAACCACCGGAAACTTTATAAGACCCTTTATCGAATTTACCACCGGCATGCAATACCGTCAAAACCACTTCAAGAGCCGATTTATGCTCTTTCTCGTGCATATCGACAGGAATACCGCGACCGTTATCGACAACCCTGATAGAATTATCTTCGTTGATATATACCTCGATATGAGTGGCATATCCGGCAAGAGCTTCGTCGATAGAGTTATCGACAACCTCATACACCAAGTGATGCAACCCTTTTACACCGATATCGCCGATATACATGGCAGGGCGTTTACGAACGGCCTCTAAACCTTCGAGCACCTGAATACTATCGGCTGAATAACTTTTGTTTTCTGTTTCTTCTGACATATTATCCGAATCTTTTTTGTTTTTATGAGCTATCCCTGCGCTATTCTTATTAACAGAAAATCAACAGGAAACACTTAAAATCCGGCTCAAACGGCCGGCTTTCCACCAACAAACAAAAATACACAAAAAAGTTGGAATAGCGAAATAATCCGGGTGGAAATAATCACACCGACGTTTCTCTCAAATCATAGCCCCGACCAGACATTGTGAATCCAAACAGCAAATTCAAACATAAGGATAAAAACAAAAACCCATCTGACAGCAAGCACCTTATTCACAAAAAGATATAAATCATATACACTATGAACCTGAAAAATGGCATCAATCAATAACAGGAAAGGGAATGAAAACAATAAATCCACTGGGTTGATTTTAAAACTTAGCCCTCTCGCCCATCAGACACTCCCCCTATACCGTTATGCGACACAACGGGAGAACTGAATAAACAGACTGATGAGATGTCGTTTTCGCCCCCTCCTTCTCTACGTGATACTTCCCCTATGGCTGGCGCCACACAGAGGAGGAGTTTTAAATATCTCCGATAGAGAAAACAGAAATACCTCGTAATGCTACGGGATACGGCAGAGGAGAAAGGGATATACACCTCACCCTCTCCCCCTGTGTTTTGTGCAGCAAAATATAGGGGGAGTGCCCGCAGGGCGAAGGGGTTGATACAAACAAAAACCTCACTCCCAAATACATCACCTTTATTTGGTGATGAAGATGCAAGAAAATAGAGGGACAGTATACTCATAGCGAATGGGGTAACCTTTACCGCAAAAAAACTTATGAAATCTTTCCAAACCCTCTCATTCATTAACATTCAAGCCTATCCCCATGAGTTTTCTACTGTACCGAGGTAATTCCCATCAAAAAAAAGACACCACATGACAAAGACACCACATATCTAAACAAAAAAAATGCGACAGAAAAAATCTGTCGCATTCGTAGCCCATAGGAGAATCGAACTCCTCTTTCAAGAATGAAAATCTTGCGTCCTAGCCGATAGACGAATGGGCCATACCTATCCCCGACAAGGAAAACCTTGCCGATTTTAATTTCAAGGAATTACAACTTATTAACGTGTAAAGCCAATTTCGATTTCAAGTTGGCAGCTTTGTTCTTATGAATCACATTCTTTTTAGCCAACTTATCCAACATCGAACTAACTTTTACATACAAAGCGGCAGCTTCTTCCTTCACAGTAGTAGCACGCAATTTACGAACGGCATTACGAGCAGTCTTTGCATAGTAACGGTTACGCAAATTTCTCACTTGTGTTTGTCTGATTCTTTTTTCCGACGATTTATGATTTGCCATCTCAATAGTCTCCTAATAATTATATTTTTATATTCGTAGCCCATAGGAGAATCGAACTCCTCTTTCAAGAATGAAAATCTTGCGTCCTAGCCGATAGACGAATGGGCCCTTGATAAAAATGCGCCTTAGATATATAAAGTAAGGCGCCCTTTCCAAATGCGAGTGCAAATATAGAGCTGTTTTTTGAATTGACAAAATTTTTACCTAAAAATCTTTCATTTACCTTTCTATCGCATACAATCTACACAGACTTTCCCGCTCGAACAGGAACTACTACCCCTAAAAACTACTACGATCTACATTAGTAATTTTTATTATAGGCTCTACCCCATATTAAAAAACTACTTACCGCTGTTACCCTGCATTATAATAGCCTCCGACCTCCCTTTTCATTTTAGCGGCCAGCCCTATTCAATCCTGCGGGCATAGTCAATGCTGCCCCCTCTAATGTCGCTGTTTTAAGAAATCCACGACGACCGATTTCCGTTTTATTGACCTCTTTCATATCGATTATTTTTTCAACTCTTTTATAATCCGAGCAGGATTACCTGCGACAACTGTCATAGGCGGCACATCTTTGGTCACCACACTGTTCGCCCCCACGATAGCCCCGTATCCTATTCTCACTCCGGGGAGAATCGTAGCATTGATTCCGACCCAAACTCTATCTTCAAGAACAACAGGACGACCATAAGTCGCATCCCGGTTTTCCGGGTCGGGATCATGGTTAATGGTAATAATATTCACTTTCGGCCCCAAAAAGACATTTTCTCCGAGAGTAATACCCCCTCGTCCGAAAAACGTACAACACTGTTGAATAAAGCAACCTTTCCCTATTTTTATGTGTTTCCCATAATCCACATAAAACGGTGGCAACAAAGTAATAGATTCGTCCACTTCACACCCAAGAATTACACTCAATATCCGACGAACCTCATCGGGTGTATGATAACCGGCATTCAATTCGGTCGCCATTTTCATAGTATCCCAAATGGCATTTATCAATTCATCGTATCCCGGATCCGACGGGGAAACCATCTCTCCGTTCAGATCTCTTTCAAAAATAGTATGAGTATTCATAATAATCTGTTTTATATCCGTTACAAAGTTAAAAAGAAAGCCCCGTGGCGACTTTGCCACAGGGCTCAAAACTCTTTGTCATAAAGCTCGATACATCGAGATAACGGCTTTCATCGACTTTCTTTTTTACCATTTTCAACGACCTGCTTAGCCCATTCGGTAGCCACCGCAACGCCTCCGTTGAGTAACTTGCCGTCGTTCCAAGTCACGTTTGGATAAAGTTTCCTGAGCTGTCTTACACTATGGGCTATCGAACTTCCTCCGGAAGTAGCGAACGGGATAACGGTTTTACCGGAAAAATCGTATTTTTCAAGAAACGTATTGACCGGACGCGGACACAAGTCCCACCAAATAGGATAGCCGAGAAATACGATATCGTAATCTTTCATATCGAGAGGCTCCCCACCCAGTTCGGGGCGAGAATCCTCGTCGGCCATTTCGACCGAACTCCGGCTCGACTTGTCATTCCAATCGAGATCGGCCGAAGTATAGGCCTCGGCAGGAGTAATCCGGTAAAGCTGGCCATCGACCGCACCGGCAATGGACTCTGCCACCCTCCCGGTAGTTCCGGTACAAGAAAAATAGGCCACAAGAATTTTCTTACCCACCGGTTCGGTGACATCTGTCGCCTGTCGTTGAGTTTGCGACGAACAACTAAAACTGAGAATACTCATAAGTATCAATACTATCTGTTTCATACTATATTCATTTTGAAATAAACTACAAGCCGAGAAAAAGACAAACTTGTTCGAGCTATTTCGAGGCTCAGCGTTGATGACGGACAACGCCCGAATATTCCTCTTCGCTCACAGGTTCGAGCCACTCATTGCTCTTGTTTTCGCCGGGAGCCTCTATGGCGAGATGCGAGAACCAACTGTCAGGCGCAGCACCGTGCCAATGCTTCACACCAGCCGAGATATAAACCGCATCGCCGGGGAAAAGCTCCACCGGTTCTTTTCCCCATTCCTGATAATAACCTCTGCCACCCACGCACACAAGTATTTGACCGCCGCCTTTGGTAGCTTTGTGTATGTGCCAATTATTACGGCAACCGGGCTCGAAAGTAACGTTCGAAATGGGAATACCTTCTGTCACGACAGGCGCGAGATAGCTTTGACCGATGAAATATTTGGCATACGCATCGTTAGGTTTGCCGACAGGAAAAATAATGGATTGAGCATACGCATCGAGCGAACAGGCAGTAGTACTATCCGCACAGTCTACCCACACCTCTTTGGCCATACGAAACGCCGCCCATGCTTTGGGCCAACCAGCATAGAACGCAGCATGAGTAAGAATTTCAGCGATTTCAGTTTTGGTCACCCCGTTCTTCTTGGCCGATTCAAGATGATACTTGAACGAAGAATCTGTCAACCCCTGTGACATGAGAGCAACGACAGTCACGATAGAGCGGTCACGAAGCGAAAGCAAATCGCTACGACTCCATACCTCTCCAAAAAGAATATCGTCATTCAAATGCGCAAACTCGGGAGCGAACTCACCAAGCGCATCATGTCCGGCTGTCTGTCGGACTTTCTCTTGTGATTTTGTCATAATCGGAAATATTAAAATTGACAATAAAACCCATAAAACTACTTTTGTTTTCATACCCTATGATTTTAATTGAACACTACAAAATACCAGTTCTCCAACCCATCATATAGAAATCAGGCAAATGGGAAATCGGAAACAGACAGACATCAGGCTATATCGATCATCGTCTATTTCCGCACGATGTACAAAGGTACGAAACAGATCTCGCAACGATTTTGCTATAAAGCTCAAATCTATTTGCCATAAAGCTCACCCTGCCACGATGGTGCGACCCCATAGGTCTCTTTATACACTTTGGAAAAATGCGACAGATTTTTAAAGCCCACATCGAAACAAGCCTCCGTAACTTTCTTTTTCCCCGACCGAATTAAATCATGCGCCGCTTCAAGACGTCGTCTGATAATCCATTTCTGAGGTGTCAAATCGCTCACTTTGGCAAAATCCCGTTTAAAAGTAGCCAAACTACGCCCCGTATAACTGGCGATTTCTTTCATCGAGAGATCGCACATATAATTCTCGTTCAAGTAATCGAGAATATCGATTTTCCACGGTTCCACGAAATCGAATAACGATGCATACAGATTACAGTCGGTATTGAGCAAGACATATACACCTTCGATCATCTTCAATTTCAAAATCTTTTCCGAGGGTTTCTCCCCGGCATCGAAATACGGGATAACCGACTCGAACAAAGAGCGGATATCCGGTCTATTTTTCGGCAAGAGGAGCAAGCTCGCTTTCTCTCGTTTGGAGTCGATTGGAATCTGCTGCCGATCGAGTGTTTGGTAAAACTCCCTCAAAAAAGCCTTCGAAAATTTCAACACAATGGAACGATAAGGCTCACCCTTCCCGATCCTCTTTTGCAACCACATTCGGTTATCACGCCGCATAAAGGCACAATCTCCCGGATACAAAACGGTTTTCTTTCCACGTTCCTCGATCTCCAATCTACCGGAACACTGATAAATGAGCGTATGTTCCCGATTTTCATGAGCACACTCCCGATCATCGGCAAAATAACTCGCTATAAGCACATTCGAGCAATCGAATACATCTAACTGTTCCATATCATCAGCCTTTTATATGGACAAATATAATGCATTGTATCTGTACAATATTTGCTGTGAAGCTCAATTTTCACATTCCCGATACAACCACTGCTCCCGAATAAATAAAATCAATGCGCCGAACCAGTACCGGCCTTTGGATAAAACAACTATTTTTGTAGAAAAATTTACCGGGAGAATGCTCGAAAAAACATTAGGAATCGTACTGCACATCATTCCCTATAACGACAAAATATCGGTAGCCCATTTGTACACCGAACAATATGGCCGATCTTCCTATCTTATTCCACAAGGGGGTGGAAAAAAAGCTCGCATGTTTCGGTCCCTCTTCATGCCGTTCTCTATTTTGGAACTCGATATAGATTACCGGAACAGCCGGGAATTGCAAAAAATCATCGAAGCGCGCACGGTTTTACCTCTTCAAAACATCTATTCCGATCCGGTAAAAAATGCAGAAGCGCTCTTTTTATCCGAAGTCCTCTGTCAAACCATAAAAGAACCCGAACCCAATCTCCCGCTTTTCGCCTTCATCGCCCGTTCCATTCAAGTCCTCAATATAATGGAAGAAGGTAAAGCCAATTTTCATCTCTGTTTCCTGCTGCAATTATGCAGTTTTCTCGGGTTCAGCCCCAACATGGAGACCTACCGGACCGGATATTCTTTCGACATGTTGAACGGCATTTTTTCCCCCTCGCGCCCCATTCACACCTACACACTCGATGCCCGCGAAGCCGAAGTTTTCGCCCGTCTCACCCGTATGGATTTCAATAATCTTCGCCACTTCAAATTCAATCGGGGAGAGAGAAACGCCATACTCGACCGAATTTTAACATACTACCGGCTACACCAGCCCGACATTTCGGAGCTCCGGTCTCCCGAAATATTACGAGCCATATTCGACTAATATGCTGCAAAGGTTGACTATTACAAAATTTTATACTACTTTTGTCGACCGAAATGCCCTTGTAGTTCAATGGATAGAACGGAAGTTTCCTAAACTTTAAATCCGAGTTCGATTCTCGGCGAGGGTACAAAAAAAGGAATCCGAATCCGGATTCCTTTTTTTGTATTTATACGCTTATCTTTTTATTTTGCAGCAGCTTCTTTGGCAGCCTTTTTAGCGATACTACGTCGTTGGATTTCGTAAGCAATCGGAGTAGCCACGAACAAGGTCGAAGCCGTACCGACAATCACACCGAACAACATAGCAAATGTAAAGCTACGAATAACATCGCCACCCAAAATAAAGATACACAACAATACGATAGCCGTACTTAATGAAGTATTAAGAGTACGAGTCAACGTACTATTCAAAGCATCGTTAATAACGAGTGCACGGTCTCGTTTCGGATATAAACCCTTCACTTCACGAATACGGTCGAATACTACCACCGTATCATTTACCGAGTAACCGATTACCGTCAATATAGCTGCAATAAACGACTGATCCATCTCCATAGAGAAAGGTAATATACCATACAGCAAAGAATACAGCCCAATGATAGAGAACGCAGTAAAGGCCACAGAAGCCAACGTACCCACACTAAACGAAATATCACGGAATCGCAACAAGATGTAAAGAGCCATCGCTATCAACGAAAGAATGACAGCCCAGAATGCCCCCACCTTAATATCATCGGCAATGCTCGGTCCTACTTTCTGACGACTTTGAATCATATTTTCGGTAAACTCTTCATAAGAAGCATCCCCTAAAACACTCTTCATTCCCTCATAAAGTTTCGTCTCGATCTCTTTATCTATATTTTCATCTTGATCAGCAATACGATAGTTGGTCGAAATACGCACCTGATCGTCGCTCGTGATAGTTATCACCGAAAGAGAACTACCCTCGAAAGCTGGTTTCAGCATCTCACTGATTTCAACCGGTTTCACCGGTTTATCAAAACGAACTACATAATTACGACCACCCGAAAAATCAATACCCTGATTCAAACCTCTGATTGCCAAAGAACCTACCATAACTACAATGATAGCAATAGCAACCGTAAATCCGATTTTGCGCATACCGAGGAAATTAATTCTCGTATTCGTAAGCAAATTCTTGGATATGCGGGTCGTAAATGTAAGATTATTGAATTTACCTCTATTCAAACCGGCCTCGAAGATAAGGCGGGTAATGAAAATAGCCGTAAAGAACGAAGTAAGAATACTAACGATCAATGTCGTAGCAAAACCCTTGATAGGACCTGTCCCGTATACCAATAGAATGAAACCGGTAATAATCGTAGTCAAGTTCGAGTCGAAAATCGCAGAGAAAGCATGCTTGTAACCATCGGCGATAGAAGATTTCAAACTCTTGCCCAAACGAAGCTCCTCTTTGGTACGCTCGAATATCAGCACGTTGGCATCGACAGCCATACCCATCGACAAAACGATACCGGCAACACCCGAAAGCGTGAGCACCGCTTGTAACGAGGCCAAAATACCCATCGTGAAAAACAAGTTACATATAACACCGAAACTGGCGATAAGACCCGGAGTAGCCCCATACATCATGATCATATAGATCATCAGCAAGATGATAGCGGCGGCAAACGAAATCACACCGCTTTGGATAGCTTCCTGTCCCAACGAAGGACCGATAATATCCTCTTGAACAATAGTCACGGCAGCAGCCATCTTACCCGACTTCAACACGTTAGCCAAGTCCTTAGCCTCTTCGGGAGAGAAACCTCCGGTAATCTGCGAACTACCGCCCGAAATAGCCGAGTTGACATTGGGGAAAGAATATACCTGATTATCCAACACGATAGCAATCGCATTGCCGATATTGTCACGAGTAAGTTTTTCCCATACTTTGGCTCCCTCGGCATTCATGGTCATGCTCACCACAGAACCCTGTATCTTATCGAAGTCGTCACGAGCATCGGTTATTACATCGCCACCTAACGGAGCCTTGCCGCCTTTACCGGCTTTCAATGCGATAAGCTGATACATGGTTTGCTTTTCATCGATGGCTTTTACCGTCCAGCGGAGAATGAGGTCGCTCGGAAGAATATCGCGGGCGATTTTGCTTGCCAACATGGCATTCACCGCTGCCGTATCGGTCTTATTGACAATACCAATAACCGGAGATCCTCCGTAACTTTGTGTATAATTCATCAACGAAAGCAACGGATTCTGTTTACGGATACGCTCCATAGTTTCGGCTTCCGATGCCTCCTGCTGTAATTTTTTCTTCAACGACGAAGCCGTGCTGTCAGCTGCAACGGCTGCGGTATCGGGCGTAGCCTCGGCAACGACCGGAGCTTCTTCCTCTGCCGGCTCTTGCGCAGCATTGGCCGCAGCGATAGCGTTATTTACGGCATCGAGTTTCGGAGCAAGTTGTTCCAGTTTATACGTCTCCCAAAATTCGAGGTTAGCACTACCCTGCAACAATTTCCTCACACGCTCGGGTTCTTTGATACCCGGCAGCTCGATAAGAATAAGACCGTCCTTTTCCAATTTTTGAATATTGGGAGCGACCACACCGAAACGGTCGATACGAGTACGCAATACGTTGTACGAGTTATCCACCGCGCTATTCAATTCTTCGCGAAGAATT
>NZ_JAIJHU010000144.1:0-1271 GCF_022723415.1 Barnesiella sp.
GAGATGCTTTTTTCAATACCATGGACACACCACAAGTTCATCCTCGACAAGATAAAAGGTGATGTGCAGAAAGGATTGTTTTTTGTTGCAAAGGCAATGGAGGGAAACTGGAGTCGTGCTGTATTGCTAAATCATCTTGACACAGATCTTTACGAACGCACAGGTAATGCTGTGAACAATTTCTGCAACACACTTCCTACACCACAGAGTGAATTGGCAAAGGAATTGTTGCATGATCCATACAACTTTGATTTCCTGACGATGACAGAAGGTTTCAAAGAAAAAGAACTGAAACAGGCTCTCATAGATAATATTATCCGATTTCTTATGGAATTGGGAAGCGGTTTTGCCTTTATGGGGCAAGAATATCGTTTACAGGTTAGTTCGAAAGAGCAGTTTCTTGATTTGCTTTTCTACAACACGCGAGTTCATAGTTATGTGGTGATAGAGGTGAAAGTTACCGAGTTTGAACCTTCATATCTGGGACAACTATCAGCCTATATGTCGTTTGTAAACCATACACTAAAGAGTGATGCTGACAATCCTACGATTGGTTTGCTCATCTGTAAATCGAAAGATAATATATTTGCGCAATATTCTCTTGAAGGTTATAATCAACCGATAGGAATCTCTGAGTTTGAGGGGGTTAACTTGCTGCCTAAAGAGTTTAAGAGTTCATTACCTAGTATTGAGGATATTGAGGCAGAATTGAAGAAAAATAGCAAGCAATAATAAAATATATGGATAATCCTAAAAGAATGGAATTGCAGTCGGCAGATGGAGCGCAGCTGTAATCTGGAAGAATCTTTCATAGAGGATCCTATTTGTCCTGTCTGTCGCAAAAGTTATCCTGCAGGATCAACATATTGTATAATGGATGGAACAAAACTCGTGTCTCCTGATAAATTAATACCTAAATTACCGATTCCGATAACGAGCCATTGGACATAGACTCTTCCCTGTCAAAGGTGGAGAGCATCCTCACCCATCTCTATATCAACCACCAGGGGAAAATAGAATAAATCACATAGGGACTGCCTGAAAAATCCTACTGAGCCAGCAGCGTCCTTTTTCTGTCCACTCATACCACCTCCATTGGAACTATATAACATATACAAAAAGAAGAAAAATGTTTTTTTTTCTTTCATTTTTAATACATATCAGATTTTTTTAGTAATTTAGCGCAGTAATTGAAAACGAATTAAAATTATTATATAAAATGGATAATTATAAATACATCAAAGCAAAAGTCTTGCGCGCTGATGATGAAG
>NZ_JAIJHU010000020.1:0-47478 GCF_022723415.1 Barnesiella sp.
CAGAAACAGCTGTTTCTGAGGAGAGGGGTTAAATACATAAAAATTCTCCCTCCGATTTTGAGAAGTGCCCCCCAAAAAGTCGGATAGCCCCATTATTTTGCCCATAAAGAGATACAACATCTGTAAACTACTACACAGATTCCTCTGTTTTTATACAAATTATAAATATTTTATTACCTTTGCTTTTATCATAAACAATAACATAATTTGCCTATGAAACATAGCGTATAATTTGATACGCACATTTTAGACATATTGGAAAAGCGTTTTAGCTTTATTCTGCTGCTCAGAAAGTTTGGCGACTAAAAAGACAGAAAAGAATAAGAGTTGAAATGCTCGCGTTTGTTAGCGCGGGCTTTTGGTCTATTTTTCTGTCGGGTTACGCCAAACACCTCTGAGTGGGAATATACTGAAAGTACCGCGTTTTTTTATGTGCGTAATCTATCTCTTTCAAGGTACAAACCGGAGGAATCCGAAAAGCCGATAAATGAGTAGGAAAATCTCAAACTAAAAAAACATGAAAAAATTAATTGTTGCCATTATGCTACTTGGCGGAGGAATCATATTTTCTTCAAACGCAAATAAACCGATTGAAAACATTGCTTCCTTCGAAACTTGTATATCGCAAAATGTCGTATTCCGTTCAACCCAACGCCTCAAAGCCAACGACGGCAGACAAATATATCTTTACAGCAGTGGAAAGTGCGAATTATGGGACGGCGACCGGTTAGTCGTCACCGCTACTTATAGATTACAAAATGGAGAGGTGAGATTATTGGACGAAAATGGGAATACCATTTATAAAGGTTCTTACAGATTAGCACGAGACAGACGTAATATTTCATCTCTCACACTTGCCGGGACGACTTATTATAAAATGTAATCATTAAAAAGCGAGGCAGTTAGAAAACTGCCTCGCTAAACTCACTCTTATTTATCTCCTCTCACTTCTCTCCGATATAAATCGTGCAAGCGCCGAAAGTGAGCCGACGACAATAGCAATGGCCGAAACCCGCGCGACGGAAAATAGCGAGCATATCCTCACCTTGTGGAACGGCCGCTACCGAACGGGGCAGATAGCTGTAAGCCCGGCGGTCTTTCGACACCAACCGACCCACGAAAGGAATAAACGTATAGGTATAGAACTTATAAAGCTGGCGAAACGGGAATCTTTCAGGAGTGGACAACTCGATCACACACAGTGCGCCGCCGGGACTCAACACCCGGTACATCTCCCGAAAACCATCTTCGAGATGTTCAAAATTACGCACCCCGTAGGCGACCGTCACCACATCGAAACTGTTGTCGTCGAATGTCATCGACAAGCAATCCTGCACCTCGAAAAGAATCCGCTCTTGTGCATTTCGCTCGGTCACTTTCTCACGAGCTATGCGCAACATGCCTTCCGACAAATCGATACCCACGACACAGTCTGGATGCAGACGCTCGTCCAGTAGCAACGCCAAATCACCCGTACCCGTAGCCACATCGAGAATACGACGGTGAGAATAGCGACGCAACATTTTCACAGCCACCCGACGCCACCACCGGTCTATACCCAGTGTCATTGTCCGGTTCATTGTGTCATAAGCCGGAGCGATAGAATCGAACATCTCCCGCACCTGCGTCGTCTTGTCCGTCTCCTCGTCATAAGGCTTTATTCCCTCCGCTTTATAATCCATTCGTCACCAATCGATTTTTACCGGTTATTTTTTACGGTTGTTCAAAAAATCGGTCACGTGCTTTTCGATACGGGCGGCAACGTCCTCGCCCTCGGCTTTCACGAACTTTTCGCCCACGATATGCTCATATAGCTCGATATAGCGATCCGACACGCTGTTGCAGTATTCCTCGGTCATTTCGGGAACCTGTTGACCCTCTTTACCCTGAAATCCATTCTGAATCAACCATTGACGCACGAACTCTTTCGATAACTGACGTTGTTCCTCGCCACGGGCAAGACGATCTTCATAACCTTCGGCATAGAAATAGCGCGAAGAATCGGGCGTATGAATCTCGTCGATGAGAATGATTTTATCGCCTATTTTGCCGAACTCATACTTCGTATCCACCAAAATAAGCCCCTTTTGAGCAGCCATCTCGCAGCCTCGTTGATACAACGCCAACGTATATTTCTCCAACTGTTCATAGTCCTCTTTCGAGACGATACCCCTGGCGATAATCTCCGCCTTCGAAATATCCTCGTCGTGACCCTCATCGGCTTTGGTAGTCGGCGTGATGATAGGATGCGGGAATTTTTCGTTCTCCTTCATGCCCTCGGGCATCGTCTCACCGCAAAGCGTTCGTTTGCCAGCCTTGTACTCGCGCCATGCATGTCCCGTCAAATATCCCCGCACGACCATTTCTACCTTGAATGGTTCACAACGCAGCCCCACGGTCACCATCGGATCGGGAGTAGCCACCTTCCAGTTCGGGACAATGTCCGACGTAGCATCCAAAAACTTAGCGGCAATCTGGTTCAGCACCTGCCCCTTGTAAGGAATACCCTCTGGAAGAATCACGTCGAATGCCGAAATACGGTCACTGACCACCATCACCAACAGCTCGTCGTCGATATTGTATACATCGCGCACTTTGCCGTGATACACACTCTTCTGTCCGGGAAATTTGAAATCGGTTTTTACCAAAGCATTTTTCATTTCTGTAATACTTTTTCTGTTTATACTATAATCGGTTATTCGTCTTCGATAATGACCTTGCAAAAAACGGTGCAAGCCGAGAGCTGTAACAAATTCATTTGAGAGTGCCGAGGCTCAGCCCATTTTCACATCTGTGCGCAAAGATACAACATAAAAACGAGATAGTGTACCGATTGCAAGATTAAGATAAATCTATTTCAAACTCCCTCTCGACTTTCGTTTTAAACGGATATAAACGGGAACAAACAAGCAGACAATCATCAAGCATTTTCCCGTCAGTTCGACACAACCCTCTAAAATGGTTCGTTCACCGCTAAGTACCCGTTCTATGCTGGGATAAGCGAATATAGCGACTAATGCCAAACAACAAACGGCTAACTTCACTTTATCTATCCAACTCGCCTTTCCGGTTGAATCCTCTACCTCGTCTTCCTCATCGTCTTTATCGGGAGCTACGGCAGCCCAAACCCCTATCGCATAACCCACCACGCATAACAGTCCGGAGAGCAAAGCCTTGTTAGATGACTTCTCGACAGGCAGATTCCCCCAGTAACAAATAAGGAATATAACAGCGAATCCTGCCAAGAATGAAGGAAATACCCCCATCCACAAACGAGAATAAACAAAAGCCTGCACTCGGTTACGACCTGGCTCGTCACTCTCTCCCAGCCATTTTCTCCACAGGTTACCGCCCATTACTCTTCTCCTTTTTTCTCGGCTTGTTCATACTTTTTAGACATGGAAGCCTTGCGTACTTTCTCGTCGTGTTTTTCATAAGCCTCGACGATACGCTGTACTAATTTATGTCGCACGATATCTTTCTTGTTGAATTCCACTCGGGCTATACCCTCTACATTTTTCAAAATCCCTATCGCCTGTATCAACCCCGAAGTCTGCGACGCAGGCAAATCGATCTGCGTCATATCGCCGGTAACGATCATTTTCGCATTCATACCCAATCGGGTAAGAAACATTTTTATCTGGTGTGTGGTCGTGTTCTGCGCCTCATCGAGAATAATCACTGCATCGCTCAACGTACGCCCCCTCATAAATGCCAACGGAGCGATTTGTATCACGTTCGTCTCCATGTACTCTTTCAGCTTCACTGCCGGAATCATATCCTGCAAAGCATCGTACAACGGTTGCAGATAAGGATCTATTTTATCCTTCATATCCCCCGGCAGAAAGCCCAATTTTTCTCCTGCCTCCACAGCCGGACGGCTCAGGATAATCTTCTTCACCTCTTTGTTTTTCAACGCTTTCACCGCAAGGGCTATCGCCACATAAGTCTTGCCCGACCCCGCCGGACCGAGCGCAAAAGTCAAGTCATTTTTGGCGAAAGCCTCCACCAGTTTCTTTTGGTTTGGCGTACGCCCCGTAATCGGTTTACCGTTCACTCCGTAAATAATGAGGTTCTCCTGCGGTTTTATCGCTTGCGGTTCATCGCCCTTGATAATATCGATGATTACCTCCTCGCTCAACTGGTTATATTCGGCGCAATGTTTTTCAAGCAACTTGATTTTCTCCTCGAAAACCTCGGTCTCCTTCTCATCGCCGATCACCTTCATCACATTCCCGCGGGCGGCAATACGCACTTTCGGGAACAAATTCTTAATCAACTGTACATTCGCGTTATTCACGCCGTAAAACGCTACCGGATCGACAGCATCCAATATGATTACTCTTTCTATCATTCGATTGTTTTATGTTGTGTCAAAGATAGTGCAAACCGAGAGCAGAAACAAATTTTAGCGACAAAACACTCTAACCTTCTCCCCTGCCGTGTCCCGTAGCATTACGGGGTGTTACAACGCAAAATATAGGGGAGAAACAGAGGAGCGGTAGCGACGATGAGAGGGATTAAAGGGAAGAAACCGAAGAAACAATAGTTTCTGATGACAGGAGTTAGACACATAAAAAATCCCCTCTGATTTCGACTGCCCCCAAACACAGCGACATTCAGCACATCAGCCTCGTTTATATAAATAGTAACTATCCCTTTCCTTACCCGTATGAATAAGTAAGATTATCCGGTCTCAAAACAACGAAGGATAATTCATAGACAGCTTTTCCAAGAAACTTTCGGTCAAGCGCGACACGGCATAATCTCCCAATCGTTCCACCGGAATCTTCATATACCCGGTCATATCGGGAGCAAACTCCGTCTCCACCATGTAAAAACGGGCATGAATGATACGATGCGACAACACATGCTTACAACTATACACCTGAGACGAAACACTCACTTGTCCGGCGCCATGAAACAACTCTGCCCAAATACCGCTACGCTGCAAGTCATCGAGCCCCTGTTCTTCATCGGTCTCGATAAGCGGAAGCTCATACAAATTACGCCAAATATCACGTCCCTCCCGCCGGCGAATCCAAGTATCTCCGCCCTGTCTCACATAAAAATAATTGAAATAACGAGGTTTTACCACCGTCTTACCCTGTTTCACCGGTAACTCTTCTACCCGATGAGTCGCCAAAGCCATACAACGGTCGGCAAAAATACACCTTCCGCACTGAGGTGAGCGAGGAACACAATACAGTGCACCGAACTCCATCAACGCCTGATTATACCCGCCCGGGTCTTTCCGGTCGAGCAACTCGTCGGCAAGAGCGGCAAACAACTTTCGTCCCTCGGTCGTGTCGATAGGCGTATCGATACCATAAATTCGGGAAAGAACCCGATACACATTACCGTCCACCACGGCATGAGGCAACCCGTAAGCGAACGAAGCTATCGCTGCCGCCGTATAATCCCCTATTCCCTGCAAAGAACGTATACCCTCGTAAGTCGTCGGGAACTCCCCGCCGAATCGTTCCACCACCTGACGGGCAGCAGTCAACAAATTACGAGCCCGGCTATAATAGCCCAATCCTTGCCACAGTTTCATCACCTCGTCGTCATCGGCGGCAGCCAAAGATCGCACATCGGGAAATCGGGATATGAATCTATTGTAATACTCGAAGCCCTGCACCACCCGTGTCTGCTGCAAAATAATCTCCGAAATCCAAATACGATACGCATCGGTAATACCCCTCCACGGCAACACCCGGTGATTCTCGGCGTACCACGCATGCAAGCCGGCAGCCAACGGCGCGCCCTGTTCTTCTTGTTCTGTTCCTTTTTTCATAATTCCGAGACAAAAATAGCGAAAGGTGAGAGCAGAAACAAATTTATTTGGTGATACCGGAGCGTTACCTATTTTTAGACAGACTTGTCAAACAAACACAAGGCAGGCATAGAATAAATTTTATTGTAAAAAGCACAAAAAACTCATTCCCGATTGAGAATGTCGATAGAATAAGAGATGCCGATTCGTAGCTGAGTATAAGGATAATCGGACAAACCATGTTGCAACATCGCACCGATCTCCCAATTGGATATGACATACGAAAGTTTTGTTTTCAAAGACATAGGGCAATCATGAGCCAAATGTCCATATTTTTTAGAATTCGATTCCCAACCACTATATCCGCCAAAAGTCTCGCTTATACTGAATTTTCCCCATCGTAACCCAACTAAAACTCCATACTGAACCGCATCATTTTGCCTGCCGTTGTCCGTTTGCCAACATAAGAATCCGCCACCGGAAAAAATCTGTATCACGGCGCTCGCAATCTGGAACGTTTTACCCAAATAGGTATCAAAGAAATAACCGGGACAATCATAATAACGGTCGATTTCGTAACCTCCTCCCGAAGCGGTTTTGAGGGCAGCTCTTAAAGTCCACGATGGCACTATTCTACGTTCTTCGAAGAGCTGCATGTCTATACTGAGGTATACATCTCCCGACATTTTACCTTTGTTTTTTATATCATCATACCATTCAATCACAGGCCACCAAAGCGAAAGATTGGCTCGATGCGTCCATAAGGGGATATGGGTTTTCAGAAAAATATCCGTCGTATAATTCTTGCCCCAATAGTAATCCCCTGCCAATTCAATTTTAAGTTTATCACTGGTTTTTGTCAGTACATCAGGAATCGGGAAAGCATTGGGACCAAAATAATAGGGCGAAACAAAAGTGGGCCTCGACCTCGACTCGGTAAACCCACGGGCATAAACATTCGCAACCGGCGACAACAATCCAATGCTCCAAATTAACGTTATCGAAATATAGGTTTTCGTGCGGTAATACTTTCCTCGTTTTCCCCGCACGAAAAAACGCCCCGATACCCATTTGAAAATTGTGTACAATGGGGAGGCATGCTTAATGATAAAATCCATTGGCATTCAAAATCTATGCGAATGCCAATGTTCATAATACAACAAATTCAACGGATACAAAGCATGGACGAAACTGCCCAGAATGCACCCGTCGGAATTGGTGTTATGAACGGCAAGTCACGCCCATGCAAAGCAGGACGCTTACAACTTGTTCCCGTTCATATCAAATGAAGTTTCCGACGTTTCATTCTGTATGGAACAAATAGCAAACGCTATTAATATTGTAGGCCATCTCTATGGCCCTATGTCTTTTAGGTCACAAAGTTAATTATTTTATCCTCGATAATCAATACTTTCCTTTCGATTGTACGATGAGGCCCGGCTTTTTCATCTGCAAATATCCCTTATAACTCGTTTTATAATGGGAAACCGTGTAACAGACATAATAAAACGCTACAATACGCCACTCTTTTCCCAATTTATAACTACTTTTGTAAACACATAACACAAGTTTCGCATGAATACCGACAAACAACGCATATATAACGGCGATTGGAAAACATTGCATCCTTACTCCGGCTCAGCACCCACCGACCTTTACTACATCACATTGGCCAATAAAGTTCTGGCTGCCATTCGAGCCGTCGAAACCTCTCTCGAAGAAAGCGATTATCGCAAAATAGACGAGACCGAACAAAAAGAGCTTGCCTGCATCCTCACGGCCTATTTCGAGGATATTATTTCACAAACCGGTATTTTTCAAGCCTTCACTCGTATTCACGGTAAACGTTTCGGAAAACCGCTCCCGTTTTATACACTCGACGAAGACTATACGCCCGGCGAAATCAACATCGAAGAGGTACAATTCCTCGTGTGGCATTACCACATGCAACTCAACAACCTCGACATACCCTATTCACCCACACTCGATACATTCGCTGCGATAGCCTCCGACGTGATGGAAATATTCGAGACCGAATACGAATCGGCTCCCGAAAACGAAAAGCTACTCCAATACTTCCGAATCGACGAAAAAGAATCTCATAACCTTTACGCATTGCACGCCCGTTTTCTTTGGCTTTGTACCCAGTCCTACCTATTCTTCAACAACGGTTTCTTATTGGAAGACCAAGCCGAGTCCCTTGCCGAAGAAGCCAAAGAAGCCGGTATGGACGAGCAAATACCCGATATGGTAAACCTGCTTTGTAACGACTTCGGTTTCAATCATGTAACCGAATTTATGCGGCTCACACCACCCCACTGGCTTGCCGAAGTATTGGGAGAGGCTTCCCCTTTACATGCCTCTCTGTCGAGTATGGGACACAAATACACCGGTTATTTCCGTTACGAAAACGCCGATGAGACAGTCACCCGATTCCGCCACATAGCGACCGACCGGATTATCGAAGCGACCAACCGCTCGCTGATAGGGATTCCCCGCGATATGAAAGACCCGTCTCTCATTTTACGTACCGGATTCATACAATGGAACGGCGAATGGTGGCTTTCCGGACAGATCAGCAGTTACGAAGATAGCGAAGACCTCATCGGACAAATCACCGGCGACGATGACGAATACAATCTCTTCGAACCCGAAGAAGAGTTACCCGAAGAGGAACAACGAATTATCCTCACCGATATATTGGCAACGACCGAAGGAGAAGACGGACAAACTCTCGATGCTTCCGATACCGCTTGGCAGGCACTGTTAAACGACGAAATCGGTAAAGACTTTTTTATTTCCCAAGTTAAAGCCGGAGAAATTACCGGATTACAGTTCTATAACGCCCCCGGTCGCTTGTTACTCGACAATATAGATTTTGTTACCGAATATGTAAAACGATAAATTTTTAAAATTACACCCATGAAAAAAAACATTTCTTTACTGCTCACTTTATTCCTATGTGTCGCTACTCTTTCGGCTCAACAAGTCGACACGATAACTATACATAGCAAAATGGGGCACGACCTCAAAAACGTAATTATCCTCCCCGAAAGCTACACCCATAGCGACACCCGTTACCCGGTAGTGTACCTCCTACACGGATGCGGAGACAATTATTCGGCTTGGCTGAAAATAAAACCCGAGTTGCCGCAAATCGCCTCCCTCTACAACTTCATCATCGTTTGCCCCGATGGGAAAATTAACAGTTGGTACTGGAACAGCCCCCGCAATAAAGACATGCAATTCGAAGACTATATATCAGACGAAGTGATTCGATACGTCGACTCCCACTTCCGTACCATACCCGATCGCAAGGCAAGAGCCATTTCCGGGCTCAGTATGGGAGGACACGGAGCCATGTGGAATGCAATCCGTCACCGCGATGTTTTCGGAGCCGTAGGCAGCACCAGCGGAGGTCTCGATATCCGCCCTTTCCCTACGAACTGGAAAATGAAAGACCAGTTGGGAGAATTCGTAGCCAATAAAAAACGCTGGGACGAACACACCGTTATTAACCTGATCCCCTCTCTAAACGACGGAGATCTCGCCATTATCATCGACTGCGGAGTAGACGATTTCTTTCTCGAAGTCAACCGAAGAACACATCAGGCATTACTCACCCGTAATATAAAACACGATTATATCGAACGTCCCGGAGGACACAACCATGCCTATTGGAACAATTCCATAGATTATCAGCTGCTCTTCTTTCATAAATACTTTTCTCGTTCCCAAGAAAATAAGAGCAAAACAAACTAGTTAACAAAATCAATTGATTTCACTCAAATTATGTTAAATCAACAACCTTTTTAAGGCCTTGATTTGGAAAATAAGAATTACAGTTATACATTTGTACTATGTTTTTTCATAGTATTAGATTTAAGGTTTACAAATTGGCTGTCGGGAGACAGCCTTTTTTATTTCAAATAAGAAGCTGTTTTAAAATTATTCCGAGACAGATTGAGACCTATGTTGAAGCAGATTGGAGTCCGAGATTTTTGTCAATAGCGGGCTATTGACAAAAATCAAGGGATTCAAGATGCAAGACAGGGGTTCAATATGGCCGGAACATACCTGCTTGCAAGGATAATATTATTTCTCAATAAATTTAAAACAGCTTCTAAATAGTTTCGAAACCGACCAATAAACAAAAGTTGGCCTAATATAGGGAAAGCACCGAAGAAACCTGTTTCTGAGGAGAGGGGTTAAAAAAGATCCCATAGTTTTTTGATTGTCTTGATTGAACCTGAACAATTTACTCTCCCTTAACGGAATCTTCAAGGCAACTATCTATGTCCTAAGGCATTTTTCCGATACTGCGAAGGAGTACAACCGTATTTTTTTTGAAAAGAACGACGAAATGTAGAAACAGAATTAAAACCACTACGAATCGCCACATCTTCGATACAGCCCTCGAAACCGGAGTCATCGAGAATCTCTTTCGCCTTTTCCAACCGGAACGAGTTGATATAATCGTAGAAAGTGATACCCAATTCGTTATTCAGACAATTGGATAAATAACTTCGGTTTGTTCCCATCTCGACCGCCAAGTCCGACAACGACAATTTGGGGTTCAGATAGAGTTCCTTCTCTCGGATATACTCTTCGAGCTTGCCTCCCATCTGCGAAACGAAATTACGGGATACACCCGTTTCCTCCGACTCCATATCTTGCGCCTGAGGAATCCATTCTTGACGCAAACTATAATACAAAACAACCGCCCACAATACAGTAGATGAAATATAATAAAACATATCGCCCAAATGGCTGACATTCGTACAAACATACAGCCAAGACAACAGACACACGGCCAAAATAGCCATACTGTTCATCAGCCACTGTACATTAATACGCTCGGTATAAGAATAGTTATCACGCATATACCGGTTATACCTCCTCACCCTCACGATTATAAACAAGACTACCAATGCACAAACTACCGCCGTATAAACGACACTCGACATATAAACCTCGAATAAACCGGTCATTATATAAACGACAGTAAATAAAACCAATGGTAATTCAAACAAAAGGACTCGACGGAGAGTAGCGAACCCGGGGGACAATATCTCCAACAAGAAAAGCGCACAAAGAGGAACTGCCCACATATCTATCGATAAAAGAATAGTAGAATAATATGGAGAATCGCCGATAGTATCTATATACAATAACAAGTCTTTCAAGTCTTGGACACCCCACAGGCAAAAAAGACACCCCAAAATAAAAAGAGGCCGATTCGTAGCCCGAAAGAAAACCAAATTGATTCCGAAATATAGGAAAAAAGCCGTTGACAGACCATGTACGAAATTCGAGAGACTCTCAATAAACAATGTATCTAAAATCATTCCCCTTTTTGCTTGTAAAAACTACAATTTTCTTTTATTCTATAACAAACGCAAATATAGCGAAAGGTGAGTGCAAAGGCAAACGGAAATCTTATTTCCGATTTGACTATGCCGAACCGCATCCTATATTCTACAAATATAGCGAAAGGTGAGCACAAAGGCAAACCGAAATCTCATTTCCGACTTGGCTATGCCGAGCTGCATCTTATATTGGCGGCGAATGCCGCAAATATAGAGAAAAGCTCATGGAGAAAAAAATCGTCCCTTTCATTTTTCAGTTTCAATACGAATTCTATTATATTACAGGAAGCTATACTTTATCCGACACAATTAACCGCATTCGACACGATAATTGCTAACCAATATTCTTATCCCATCGCCTTTACCTCCTGATACGAACATACAAAGTGTACCGACAAGAAAAGTAAACCCGCTCGCTTTGTCTTTCTCCCACCTTATATTATCTTTGCCGAGACTGCAAGAAAAATGGAAAAACAGAATCAATATGCGAATTATTAGCGGTAAATACGGACGCAGACGTTTCGACGTCCCTACGAATATAAAAGCTCGACCGACGACCGATTTCGCGCGGGAGAACATTTTCAACGTACTCGAAAACCTGATCGATTTCAAGGGCATCGAAGCCCTTGATTTATTTGCCGGAACAGGAGCCATCAGTTTCGAATTATTATCGCGCGAATGCAGCCGGGTGGTATGCGTGGAAATTTATCCGACACAATACAATTTTATCCGCAAAGTCCAACAACAACTCAACGACCCGAATCTGACTCCTATCAAGGGAGATGTGTTCAAGTTCGTACAAAGCTGCCGGCAACAATTCGACCTCATTTTTGCCGATCCGCCTTACGATCTGCCCCGGTTGGAAACCCTGCCGCAGGAAGTGCTATCGAGAGGTCTTTTGAAACCGGGCGGAATCTTCGTTCTCGAACATTCCAAAAACAATGACTTTTCCACTCACCCCCTATTCGACCAGCACCGTAGTTACGGGAGCGTGAACTTCTCGCTCTTCCGCACGCCGATATAACACAATAAGAAAGGAGCCGTGACCGAATGCTCGGTCGCGGCTCCTTTCTTATGCACGACAAATACCTTAACGAACGATCACCTTGATCGCTTTCCCGTTTACCTTAACTACATATACGCCTCTGCTTACCGAAATGACCGTGACATCGGAACAAATATCGTTATGCAATACGATACCGGACATATCGGAGACTGTGGCTCGCTTGCCCTCTGCACCACGAATGACGATAGTACCATTCTCCTCGTATACGCGAATATTATCCATCGAATTATTTTCTATACCCGAAGTCCCCACCGTACACGGATCCGACAATATAGATTCACCCATGTTGTAAACTACCGATACGGCATAAACATTATCGCCGTCGGACGGAGCGTTATCGGTAAACTCGGTCGCAGCCGTATTATCCAACAGCTCCCCGTTACGATATACATTGTAACTCTCCACAGCCAACCCTTCGGGAAGAACCGGTTGCGGTTTATAAACCACATTGTCGATACCCAATAAGAATGCATTCGCCGATACACAACGTATGGCAAAATAGGTGGTATTCGCAGGCAAGTCGTAAGTATAAGTAGCCCACGTATCTGCCGGCACAGAACTTACCTTAGCCAAATTGTTCGTAAAATCTTCGATAGCATTGCCCGTTGTCGAATAATATACTTCTATCGATTCCGTAAAGCTCGAATCATAAGCCTTCGCTTGGAACGATACGGTCTGTCCGCCATCGGCAAGACGAGGAGAGATAAGCCAGTCGTCGTTGTGACCGAGATCGGTCGTCTGAGGGTCGGAAGACCAGCATACCGCCAACTTGGAACCATGAGAATTATCCATCATGAATCGTTCATCGACACCCAATCCAGCTATATGCTCGGAATTCATATCGAAAATCATGAACGCCTGCGGTTGTCCGGCATTAGGCCAAGATTGAGATTCTCCGAATACATAAGTATTCCCCCCATCGACATCGGCTACCGTCCAAGCCCCGAAACCATCGATGGTAAACGGGTCATAATCCTCGAAACCATCGGTCACAACCTCGGCTACCGGTTTGGAGAGCGACGGAGCCGACCACGCAAGTTTAATGGCTGCACCCTCACGGTTACCGGTCAATCCAGTCGCTACGGGATAGGAAGAACCATTCACTTTGGTTACGACCGCGGTTTTCGTACGGTTATCGTCTTGTTCCTCATCTGAATCATAACCCACGACACCATAAACCGTCAATTCCGAGCCCGCCATTTCGATAGAAGGCGTATAGGATATTTCCACATTCACAGAGCTCTGAGCAGCCAGTGACTCTACTGTTTTCGTCGCCAATACGTTAAATTCCTCATCGGTCAAATAAACCGCAAATTGCGAGGCATCCCGTACGCCTTCATTCAAAACCGATACGACATATTTAGCCTCCTCCTTGAAATTGACTTTCTCCGGTCCGGTAATACCTGTCGCTTGAAGATTATTATCTAAATAACCGCGAATTTCGATATGATCCACATAGGCAAAATTGAAATCTTTGAGACACTCTCCCACTAAGGCTATCCGCAAATTTTTGGATTTGTACGACGCGAGGTCTATATTCACACGAGTCCACTCTTCGGCGACCTCGATAGTATCTACATCGTGCCAATCGGCATAATCGTCCGAAATTTGGAAACGAACTCTCACACCCCCGGTCGGCATCAATATCCAAGCATTGAGACGAGGATTATCGACTGCCGAAATATCGATCTTCGGACTGTAAATGCGAGTAGAAGCACCGGCGGCATATCCCTGGAAGTCGGCACTGCCTCCATCGTTATCCTGTGATTGGTCTGCTCGTGGAGTCCAATCGGAATCATAACTCTTTCCGGCAAGGAGTTCGGTTGTCCACGGGCCATTGGTAATTGTCGCATCGGCAAACGACTCGGTATAAGGAGCCGGATATGAAGGTCCTACTAACCGCGAGTTGGATTGCGCAGGCTCCGATTCTCCTTTTTGATTCTTAGCGGTCACCGAGAAATAAGACAACACCTGCGGCATCTCGCTATTCAACGAAGTAAGCTCGTAGCGGTCGCCCGTCACATCGTCGGCAACCACTTTCGAATCGGCATCATATACAGTATAAACCACTTCCTCGGGATTTACATATCCGCCGTTTTCCCCCGTCTCGGGAACCTTATCCCAAGAAAGCAAGCCCGAACCGTTCCCTTCATCGGTAAAAGTTACCGATTGAGGCGCCAACGGAACATCTATGCCAACCAATACGGTATCGGTCGTAACAGCCCCTTCTCCAAACGAGTTGCGTGCAACCACACTATAAATATTCAAACCGGAAACGACCCCATTATCCACAAATTGAAGTGCAGTCCCTTTTGCCGGGGATTCAAACGTCTTGACCAAAGTCTCTCCACGTCTCACATCGACGGCTGTCAACTCGGTCAAATCTCCGCCCACAAGATTCTTTGTCGGGGCAGTAAGCCCGATTGTAACAGACAATGCGCCCTTTGCTCCGGGAATAAGCGTGAGATTCTCTACTTCTCCCGGAACATGAATAGACATGGGCTCTCCCACCTTAATATTATCGACGGTCAGATTTCCCTTATTGGCATCGCTTACCGCATGGAATCCGATGTAATACGTACCGTCGGCATCGGGCATGATCGAGAAAGTCTCGGTCTTGGGCGATGTTCTCGTATTGGTATAAGTGCGCTCCTCCATAATGACGGTATTCATCGCCTCGACCGTGGCAGCCGTTCCCATCTTGATTTCCATCTTTTCCTCGGAACGAGCGCTCAACACATACGTATCGAATGAAAATTCATACATATAGCCTTTCTTCAATTTCAAAGGAGGTGTGATCAACCAATCGTCCGCATTATTCTTCATGTGATAGGCATACCGAACCGTACCATTCGAATAAGTCCACGTTTTATTATCGTTATTCACATCGACCACAGTGAACAATCCCAAAGAATTTTTCTCTGTAAAATCCTGTGAATAAGGAGGCAGTAACGCATCTCCTACACTCACCGAATTGGAAGATGCGGGCTCGCCTTCGATACCATCGTTATAAGGAGTTACCACATAGTAGTAAAGAGCCAACTCTTCGGTCGTGAATGTGTCGGAGAAAACACTGTCGGCATGATTTGTGGCGACTTGAACATTATCGGGCATACGCACGATCTTATAACGTAAATCGTCCACATTCATATATCCCCCATTTTTCGTACCCGTAGGAGAATTCCATGAAACCGTATTTACATCGCCGGTCCGAACCACTTTCAAATTGTTCACTGCCAAAGGACTGTCCTTGCCGATATAAACGGTCATATCGCTTTTAGGACTATCGCCCACCGAATTGGACAAAACGACCTCCAATTTATAAATGGCCGATGACGGAACGGTCACAGGACATGAAACCTTCGTCCCGGCAGCCGCGACACTTGTAGCCAACACATCGCCATTACCCAAAACTTTATATGTCACATCACCGTTCAAAACATTTCCATCGTATGTCTCGGACGGTATATCGAAAGATACAGTACCGGAAAGGGAACCGTTCTCGAAAGAGACCGACAGATTCTCTGGTCCCGAAGGAGCTCCATCAAGAGCTTCGGGGTCGGGAATATAAGCCCCCACGACTTGATCTCCATAAGGTAACGCTCCGACCAAAGCGGCTTCTCCTGTTGTCAAATCGACCGTATAAAGATTCGCAGCCTCGTCTTCTTCATTGGCAAACCAATAAAACGTATTGTCAGAAGTGTTGATTACAGCCGACTGAGTATATTTTGGAGACACTTGTGTATCTCCTATCTCCCGGAGTGTACCCGTTGTTTTATTGATTTCATACAAGATACCGCCATTGTTTCCCTCGGTAGCCGTACTGGCCGAAATACCGTAAAGTTTTCCGTTAGAGTCACAAGCCATTACCTGCATCGGTTTCGACAAAAGGGCTATACTGTCTTTGGACATACCTTCGAGATTCCATGTAGAAAGTACATAGCACAACTCCTTTGTCTTCTCGTTATAACCATAAGAGCAGCAATAGACCTTGCCGGTAACCGGGTCTTTGGCACAACTCACTGCCGCATTCCGATAAACAGGCCCCAACGAATAACCCATACTTTTATAATCGAGCTCTGCCCCGGTCACAGCATCATAAACAGCATAACGACTCGACGACACATATCCATAATCTATGGCATAATCATAAACGTATAATTTTCCATCGGAATAAATCGCTCCGCCGCTCGCAGACAAGCGAGGAATAAGAGTCACTTCTTCCCGGGTTACCGGAGCTTGGGCCGAAAATGAATAGAGTCCGAAAGTATTGACATCTTTATTCTCATCATAAACGACAGCTCCGTTCAATTTCAGATTCGAAAGAGAAGGAGCCGCATCGATAATTACATCTGATTTTTTACGCGTCAAGGGACGAACTTGTTGAAAACCACTTTCAGAAGACATTTGCCGTTTCTGAAAATTCCTCGACTTTTCCAAAAATTGCCGGACAAGCACAGGATCATTCTTAACATTTCGGGCTTCATCTGGAAGGGTTCTCGATGTTGTCTGTGCAAAAGCGGCAGACAATACCCCTCCCGACAAAATGGCAAGAGTAAACAATAATTTTTTCATATATACCTCGTGTTATAATATAATTTTATTGTAAAAATAAAGAAATCATAATTCCCAAATACGCTTTTAATATTTTTTAAATATCTAACAAAAGTAAATGTATATATTATTATTTAGTTACATATATTCGGCATATCGCCCAAACTATATACAAATAATAACCCCAAGTGGTAAAAATCTCCACTTGGGGTCAAACGTTCTATCCGAATCAAATTCAGAAGCTGTTTTAAATTTATTCCGAGACAGATTGAGACTTATGTTGAAGCAGATGGGAGTCCGAGATATGCAGTCAATAGCGGGCTATTGACAAAAATCAAGGGATTCAAGATGCGAGGCAGGGGCTCAATATGGCCGGAACATACCTGCTTGAAATGATAATATTATTTCTCAATAAATTTAAAACAGCTTCTCAATTTTACACAACTATAATATCTTTTTCAACACATCGGGAATTTCGACATCGCAACATTCGAGCTCTTTCAGACAACGTTCGCCCTCCTGAGTCAAAGAAAAATACATCTGACGTTTGTCGTCATCGCCCAATATCCGTTCGATGAGACCTTTCTTTTCTACCGAACGAATCACTTTCGATGTATTGGAATGAGTAAGCCCCAACTGCTTGGCGATATCTCCCGAAGAGAGCCTCGGCTCTTGACGAAGGCAACACAAAAGCATCCCTTCGTTCAGGCAAAGCCCATATCTCTTCTCAAATCTCGTTTCAAAATCGGTTATCGCTCTATAAAAATCACGAATCTTACAAAATGGTTCCATACTTATCTTCCAATCGATATATAGCTTTCATACCACAGTGGCGGACACATTTCCCGCATTCGATACATTTATCCGAATCGATACGAGGCAAGCCGAAACCGGTCTGGCTGATGGCCTGTTGCGGACAAATCGAAATCAACGGACAACGATGATTCTGCGGACAACGGTTCTTATCTACGACAAGAGGCATAAAATTACTCATTTTTTCAATAATACACCATCGATTGCCTCTTTAAACGAACTTTTGGGCATCGCCCCCATAGCCATTTGAGGCTTATCGTTCATGGGTATAAACAAAAACGAGGGTATACTACGGATATTGAACAATGCCGCTAACTCTTGCTCCTGCTCGGTATTCACCTTATAAACATAAATCTGCCCGTCATACTCCGCAGCCAGCTCTTCCAATACCGGAGCCACCATTTTACACGGTCCGCACCAAGAGGCATAGAAATCGATAATCGCCGGTTTATCTCCTAAATATATCCACTCCTCGGGATTTTTTTCATAATCCACTATTTTCTTTAAAAAATCAGCCTTTGTCAATTCGATCGTTTTCATTTTATTTTCTTTTTTACCATTATTTATCGCTTTCGTTTCACAGGCGGCAAGCATAAGCGATAGTATACCCACCGTCAAAAACAACACTCGTTTAATCATATTTCTTTTCTCTTTTGAATGAACTCACAAACAATCCTCCTATCGCTGCTCCCCAAACCGTACTGGCAAAAGGAGAAGAGGTAATAGGACACGTACCCGTCGCACAACCTACGAACCGCCAATAAAGATAACCGCCCAAAGCACCTAACAGAATACCTGTGACCGGGAGCCAATAACGTTTCAACAGCATTTTCATTTTTCAAATTTATTATTTAGTTCTTAATTTATTTTCCAATAGAAATATATTCTACAAGAAATATCACAACAAATATATCTGCTATTTTCCATTAAAACAATTTTCCACAGGAAATATATTCAACTATAACGTTTTTTAACCACCAAGTATCTACCCTATCCTCTCATATTTTATTTAGTTTAGGCGTAGTAAAAACGAGCAGAGGGCTACTTTAAACACCTCCCCTGCCGTGCCCCGTAGCATTGCGGGGTGTGGCGCAACCATACGAACAGGGGAGAAGTGCACAATGCTATCCTTATACCGAAACTGAAACACCACTTTCAATCCTCTCCCCCTGTGTTTCCATAAGGAAATATAGGGGGAGTGCCCGTAGGACGAGGGGGTTAAAACGACAGTAGAGCAAAAATATTGAATCTCACCCTCCTCCCCTGTGCTTCCGTTAGGGAATATAAGGGAGGTGTCCGCAGGACGGAGGGGTTAAAAAATATCTGCAACAAAGGAAGCGTATCAAGGCAACAAGGAAACTATCCGCCCTTCTCCTCCATGCGACAAAAAATAAAAGAGACTACAAAAACAAAAGATGCTGAAAAGAGAGATTTGTGAGAAATACTTCATCGGTAAATAAAGAAATGATACATACCATTCCTCTTTTTTTGCTAATTTTGCGACAAAACCCACAGCGAACAAATGAATTACAAAGTCTTTGCTCCACACGACTGCCACACAGAAGTCGAACTGCCGGCATCCAAAAGTATCAGCAACAGAGCTCTCGTCATAAACGCCCTGTGCGACGATTCGATACCGATAACCAACGTGTCCGACTGTGACGACACACGGGTCATGAAACAGGCTTTCACGGGAAAAAACAGTTCGATCGATATACACGGAGCAGGAACAGCCATGCGATTTCTCACGGCCTACTATGCTCAAAAACGAGATTACGAATGTATCATATCGGGCTCCGAGAGAATGAAACAACGCCCCATAAAAATACTGGTCGATGCTCTACGCTCTCTAGGAGCAGATATCCGATACTTCGACAAAGAAGGATTCCCCCCTTTGCAAATTTTTGGGAAAGAACTAAGAGGCGGAGAGCTTTCTCTACCGGGTAATGTCAGCTCCCAATACATATCGGCACTACTCATGATAGCACCTTATATGCAAAACGGATTGGAGCTGACCCTCACAGGCAAAATAGTTTCTACGCCTTATATCGAAATGACTCTCGAAATGATGTCTCATTTCGGTATAGAGACACACCGCTCCAACAATACCATACGAGTTCCGGCCGGCCGATACTGCCCGAAGCAATTCCGAATAGAACCGGATTGGTCGGCAGCTTCCTATTGGTATGAAATCGCGGTGCTCGCACCCGAAGGCGACATATTCCTGCCGAATCTCTCGAACAAAAGCCTTCAAGGTGATGCCCACATAGCTGCACTTTTTGAACCGCTGGGTGTTTCCAGCCTGTTTTCTCAGGAAGGCATAGAACTAAGAAAATCGGACAAAACCATTTCATTATACGAACAGGACCTATCCGAGCAACCCGACTTAGCCCAAACCCTTGTCGTAACTTGCTGTTTAATAGGGCTTCCGTTCAAATTCACAGGCCTGCAAACCCTTAAAATAAAGGAAACAGATCGCATATCCGCTCTACAAAATGAACTTATTAAATTAGGATATAAACTAATATCTTCGGATAGATCACTCGAATGGGACGGAGAATCTATCACTCCGAAGGTTACACCGGTCATAGAAACCTACGACGATCATCGCATGGCTATGGCATTTGCCCCGGCCTCGTTTCTCTTCCCGGGAATAAAGATAAAAGACATTTCGGTAGTGGATAAATCATACCCCAACTATTGGAAAGACCTCTGTAAAGCAGGCTTCTCGCTTGAAAAGGACGAAAAAGAAGGAACACGATTATGATTATACTCATTTCATCCATCATACTTTTAGGTATTGTTACTTACTATTTCCATCGACGGGATTTAAAAAAACAGGTTGAAAAAACTAATAAAATAGTTCAAACCGAAATTCAAGAACCTCCGCAAGAATGTTGCGGACGGCATCTCGTTTGCGAACGCGACAGCCTGCTCGCCGGAGTAAGCAAAACAATAGAATACTACGACGACGAAGAGCTCGATGCTTGGAAAGGAATCGAACCCGACAGCTATACACCCGAACAAATAGAACTCTTTCGGGAAATTTTCTATACGCTACGACCGGAAGATGTGCCGGGGTGGGTACGCAGTTTGCAATTACGACAAATCGCCGTCCCCGAGTCACTGCGAGACGAAATACTGCTCGTTGTCAATGAACAAAGAACGATCGACAAATAATTGCTTATGATAGACATTCTCAATTATACATTCTTTCAAAATGCTTTGTGGGCGATACTACTCATTTCCATAACAAGTGCCATCATCGGCACATACATCGTCGCACGCCGCATGCTATTTATTACCGGGGGCATAACCCATGCATCTTTCGGTGGTTTGGGTGTAGGGTATTACCTCGGCATCAATCCCACGCTTTCGGCTCTTGTTTTCGCTATCCTTTCCGCATTGGGAGTCGAATGGCTGTCTCGGGGCAAATCGGTTCGCGAAGACTCGGCCATAGCGGTCGTATGGGCGTTAGGCATGGCAATCGGAATCATTTTTATTTTCATGACCCCCGGCTACACACCAGGGCTAACGGAATTTCTTTTCGGAAACATTCTCACCATCACCCGCACGGATATATTCATCTTTGCGGCCTTTGCCGCATTATTGATTTTCTACACCGTATTGCAATACAAGACCATCATATATACGGCTTTCGATGCCGACTTTGCCCACACCCGCGGTATCAAGACACGCCTCGTCAACTATATCATGACATTTTTTGTGGCGACCGCCGTGGTTCTTACCATTCGTCTGGTCGGTATCATGCTCCTCATCTCCATACTCTCTTTACCGCAAATGATCGCCGAACTTTTCTGTCACAAATTCCGAAATATCGTTTGGCTGTCGGGAGCAATCAATCTCCTCTGCGGCATAGGAGGACTGTCGCTCTCCTATTGGCTCGACGTCCCTGCGGGGGCAACCATCGTATTTACCTTAATAATCGCCTATTTTGTTGTAAAAATTATAGCTTCCTACCTACATTCTGCAACCGGTAAAAAGCAATAAAACAGGAAAAATTCAGTTTTAAAAATGGAGTATTATCCCTATAACATCGATTGAAAAAAAGAATACTACATACTATCGGTTTATTTATTGTTCTTACACTCGTATCTTGTTCCACGAAAAAGAATACGGCGGTGACACGTTTTTACCATAGCTTTACCACCCGCTACAACGTCTATTTCAACGGAATAGAAAATTACAAAGAACAACTCAAAGAGATGGAAGAAGGATACGAGGATAATTTCACGGACCTCCTGCTCATGCATCCGGCACAAGCCTATGCAAATCCCAAAGATCCGCAACCATCGGGAAGTTTCGATCGGACTATCGAGAAATGCCAGAAAGCCATACAGTTGCATTCCATTAAGAAAAGGCCGAAAAGAAATTCTAAAAAAATGAGCGACCCCAAATACCGGGAGTATATGAAACGGGACGAATACAACCCGTTTATTCACAACGCATGGAGGCTTATGGGAAAAGCACAATACTACAAAGGCGATTTCCTCGGAGCCGCTGCGACCTTCCTTTATATATCCCGCCATTTCACTTGGATGCCCGATTTGGTAGCAGAGTCGCGCATTTGGCAAGCTCGGTGTTACATCGCTATGGGCTGGTTGTACGAAGCGGAAGATATACTGCTCAAAATCAACAATGAGAAATTGCCCGAATCCCAAAACAACTGGTTTGCGACAGTCAATGCCGATTACCTTGTTCACAAAGGAGAATACGAAAAAGCCATTCCTTTTCTCGAAACGGCCATTAAGTCTGCTTCGAGCAAACAACAACGCATCCGAATGACATTCCTGCTGGCGCAACTCTATGCAGCCACACAAAATCCTACGAAAGCATACCAGACATACGGAAAAGTCATCGGCATGAACCCACCCTATCGAACCGAATTCAATGCTCGGATCAAACAAACCGAAGTCTATTCGGGGAAAGATATTTCGAAAGAAGTAAAGAAACTCACCCGTATGGCTTCCCGGGATCGTAACAAAGAATATCTCGATCAAATATACTACGCCATCGGCAATCTCTACCTGTCCCGCAAAGACACGCTCAAAGCGATGGAAAACTACCGCTTGGCAAATCAAAAGAGCACTCGCAACGGCATAGAAAAAGCCATCTGCCAAATCACGCTCGGCAATCTCTATTTCGAAAGAAGAGAGTATGTCGATGCCCAACCGTGCTATGCCGAAGCCATTCCCCAACTGAAAGAAGACTATCCCCAATACGACCTGCTCTCCCGACGATCGTCTGTCCTCGACGAGCTGGTTGTCTATGCACAAAATGTCGAGCTGCAAGACAGTTTGCAAAACTTGGCGGCCATGAGTGAAGACGACCGGAACAAAGCCATACAAAAAATCATCGACGACCTCATCAAAAAAGAAAAAGAAGAGGCCGAAGCACAACAGCGAGAAGAATATCTCGCCCAACAGCAAGGGCCTCAGTTCAACAACGACAACTCGGCCAAACAAAATACGACGATTCTCTCTGGGGACAAATCATGGTACTTCTATAACAAGCCTATGGTTTCTGCCGGTAAAACCGAATTCCAACGGATTTGGGGTAGCCGAAAACTCGAAGACGACTGGCGTCGTCGCAACAAATCGGGATTCTCCATGAGCGACTTTGCCGAACAATCGGGAAACAGTGAGAATGAAGATTTGGCCGACAATTCTCTCCCCGATGAAGAAAACCCCGACAGCATACAATCCGATGCGGCCGACGATCCCCATAACCCCGAATTCTACCTCAAACAAATACCTATGACACCGGAGGCAATGGAAACATCGAACGAAGTCGTTGCCGAAGGCTTGTTCAACATGGGTATTATCCTCAAAAACAAACTCGAAGACTATCCGGCGGCCATCGCCAACTTCAACTTATTGGAAGAGCGGTTCCCCGAGAACCCCTACCGACTCGACGTATACTATAACATGTACCTCATGTACATGCGTAACGGAGATGTCGTCACCGCAGGGATATACCGGGATAAGATTCGTTCTGTATTCCCCGAAAGCCCCTATGCGCAAGCTATGGCCGATCCGCATTATTTGGATAATCTGCGACGCATGAGCGCTGTCCAAGATTCTATTTACGAAGCCACCTATGCCGCTTATCTCGAAAACGACAACAGAACGGTACACGGGAACACGACTTTCATGAAAGAAAAATATCCGCTCTCGCCGCTTATGCCCAAATTCCTTTTCCTCGATGCACTGGCCTACATCGGTGACAAACAGTACGACCATTTCAAAGCAGGTTTGAAAGATCTGCTCGAACGTTACCCGCAAGCCGATGTTTCGCCTATGGCGACCACAATGCTCAAAGGAGTCGCTCAGGGACGTCAGATTGCCGAAGGCAGCGGGAACATGCGGGGAATGATTTGGAAGGCACGGCTCACCAACGATACGACGACGTTGGCGAACGATACCGCTCAGGCAACGTTCACACAAGACCTGAATGCACCGCACGTGCTACTTCTGGTCTATGCGACCGACAGCGTGTCGTCCAATCAATTACTCTTCGACGTGGCGAAACACAACTTCACCAGCTTCGTCATTAAAGATTTCGACCTCGAAATAATGACCTTTAACGAAATAAGTATGTTAGTTGTCAAAGGATTTAATAACTTTGACGAGTTATCCCACTATCGTCGGGTTCTCGATAACAGCGAAACATTCCGTTATCCGCCGGGAGTAAGACCCGTAATGATCAGCGAGGATAACTTCAAGAAACTGCTCGAAGGATACAGTTTCGAAGACTATTTCTTATTCCTTGAAAACAATCCTCAACCGACAGAGCCTTATGAAAAACGGTAAAATACTTTGGGCCGACGATGAAATCGATTTACTGAAACCGCATATCCTTTTTCTACAACAAAAAGGATATGAAGTCACAACCGTATCGAATGGACGAGATGCGCTTGAAAAAGCAGCTCACGAGACCTTCGACCTCATTATCCTCGACGAAAACATGCCGGGATTGAGCGGGCTCGATACCCTCGGCCAGATCAAGATGGAAAATCCCGAGATTCCCGTCGTCATGATCACCAAGAGCGAAGAAGAAAACATCATGAACCAAGCCATCGGAAACAAAATATCCGATTACCTCATCAAGCCGGTCAATCCCAATCAGATCCTCCTCTCCATAAAGAAAAATCTCCACCACAAAGAGATCATCTTGGAAAAGACATCGAGCGACTATCGACAGGAGTTCCAACACATTAGTAGCCAAATAAACGACTCCTATTCTTGGAACGACTGGTTCGACGTTTACAAAAAGCTCGTGTTCTGGGAATTGGAACTTGCACAAGCCGAAAGCGATATGGACGAACTGCTCACCATGCAGAAGACCGAAGCCAACAGCGCTTTCGCCAAATTCGTCAAGAAAAACTACGAAAAGTGGATTACCGGAGGCGAGCACCCCTTGATGAGCCATGAACTTTTCAAAACCAAAGTCTTCCCCCTCATCGACAACGGGGAGAAAGTATTTTTCATACTCATCGACAATTTCCGTTTCGACCAATGGAGAGTGATCAAACCTCTGCTTAACGAATACTTTACGGCCGAGGAAGACCTCTATTTCAGTATCCTGCCCACAGCCACACAATATGCCCGCAACGCTATCTTCTCCGGGTTGCTGCCCAACCAGATAGCTCGCATGTTCCCTGACCTGTGGGTAGACGAGGACGAAGAGGAAGGAAAAAACCTGAACGAGGCTCCCCTCATTCAGACACTGCTCGACCGGTTCCGCAAACGATATACATTCTCTTACAATAAAATCAACGAATCGGCATTCGGCGAAAGACTCATTCAAAACTTCCCGCAAATCGAGAATAACCAACTCAATGTCTGCGTGCTCAATTTCGTCGATATGCTTTCCCATGCTCGCACCGAATCCAAAATGATTCGTGAGCTCGCCTCCTCGGAGGCCGCCTACCGCTCCATTACCGAGTCTTGGTTCCGCCACTCGTCGGCGCTCGACCTCTTCCGCAAAATCGCCGAAAAAGATTTTAAAATCATTCTCACCACCGATCACGGGACGGTACACGTCAATAACCCCATCAAAGTAATCGGCGATAAAAATACCAATACCAACTTACGGTATAAAGTAGGGAAATCGCTCAGCTACAACCCCAAGCAGGTATATGAAATCAAAACACCCGAACGATACGGACTGCCGTCGCCCAACGTCAGCTCCACCTACATATTCGCCACGAACCACGACTTCTTTGCATACCCCAATAATTACAACTACTACGTAGGGTACTATAAAGATACGTTCCAACACGGAGGCATCTCTATGGAAGAAATGATGATTCCCTTGATAACACTCACGAAAAAATAAAAACTCATGCACACGCTTACGATAAAAAATCTCGACCAAATACAAGAAACAGCCCGCCAATTCATTAAGCTCATGGGCGACAATACGGTATTCGCTTTTCACGGCAACATGGGAGCCGGAAAAACGACTTTCATTAAAGCCGTTTGTGAAGAACTCGGTGTAGACGACCCCGTCAATAGTCCCACATTCGCCATTATCAACGAATACCGGTCCGCTACTACCGGCGAACTCATCTACCACTTCGATTGCTACCGGCTCGACAAAATCGAAGAAGCCTATGACCTCGGAGCCGAAGACTATTTCGCCAGCGGGGCTCTCTGCTTCATCGAATGGCCCGACAAAATCGAAGAGCTGCTCCCCTACGATTGTGTAAATGTCCATATCGCCGAGACCGAAAACGGAGCCCGGTCCATTACACTCGACATCTGAAAATCATAGTATAACCCGAACCTCCAATCCTATATTTTTCTTGCCAAGCGAGGCATCGAAAAAATAGGAGAAATATCCTCATGAAAAAATGTTGAACCCGCTACCACAATGAACGACACCCCGGCACTCATTCCTGCACTCATCGTTCTATGCCTGTTTCTCATATCGGGCATACTGTCCCTCTGTGCGGCGATAGCCGACTGGAATTGGTTCTTCAACAGCAAGAACTGCCGCATGCTCACATCGAGACTTTCCCGCCGAAAAGCCCGTTGGCTTTATGGAATCATCGGCTGTCTCATTCTCTATATGACAGTAGTCATCGCTCTCGATATCTTATCAAAAACCCCGATTATCGACGGATAAATCAAATTGCCCCCTTTTCTCTCTTTACCTCCATAAAAACAAAAATTCTTCCTCATTGTTATATAAATAGATTCAGTCATATTGACTCAAATATTAAAATATAACAATAACATTATGAAAAAACTTTTGTTGGGAGCAATCTCCTTTCTCGTCCTCTTCTCTGCTTGTAAAGACGATGACAATGTAAACAGTAACACCACACCGCCGGAAGAGACTCAACTGGTAACCCCCGAAGTAAGAGCCCGTATCGCCGACCCTCTTAACCAAAACCCGTTTACGGGTATTCTCGAAATTTATCCGTGTAATGCCGAAACTTCCATTTATTACGGGAACTTTATCAACGGAAATAAAACTGTATTCAATGGATACTATACCATATTAGACGGGCATGTATATGGAGAATACAATAGACCGCTCCATCTTCCTCTGGGAACATACAATATGGTATATTGGGGAACTCCGAAATACGATGACCCCATTTATAATACACCGGCCATTAACTCCCCCGGCATAACGCAAGGAGTTGACCTTTCCAATTTATATTTCAGATTAAGGGCCAATACCGATAATACTTACATGCCCGTATATGATTTAGTGCATGCTGTAAAACCGGCACAAATAGGAAAAGAAGATTTACAGGCTTCATTGACGCGTGTAACTGCCGGACTTAAAATAATTGCAAAAATGAAGCAAAACGAAGTTTTCAGCCCTATGATTACAAACATTCAAGCTCGTATCGGAGGTATTGCCGAAAAGATGAACTTCTATACAGCCGAAACTGAAAACAAGACCAAAACAGTAAAATTTAATCTGGAACGTTCTACCGACGGGACAATCATGAGCAACGCTACGGTCATGCTGTTCCCCTCCGCCGAGAATCCTCCTTTGGAACTGATCATTACATTGGAAGACGGTAGCGAACATAAACTCTCCAAAAATTTAAGTTCGACCCTTTCGGAAAACACAAAACTGACTCTCAACATCATTTTGGGAGAAATCATGTCCGGTGAAACGCCCGGCGACTTCTCTATCGAGGACTGGAACGAGATAAGTGAAACTATCGAATTCCCGGTTATAAATTAACAAACTATATATATTATACTTACACAAGAAAAGCGGTCAAAGAATTGACCGCTTTTCTTGTATGATAACCCCATTTCCCTATCTCGGGATATCAAGTAGAAAATCAAAGGGGAAAATAAACATAAATTTTAGCGAACGCAATGAATTGCATTTATCCTTCTCCCCTGCTTCGATACTTAGGAGAAGGTTGAATACGTCTTGTCTTACCGGCAAATTACGCGATAAAAGAATGTCGCAAAACACCTCCCCTATCTTATCTACGATGAGCAGAGGAAGAGGTGCATACCCTATTTGTTGCTGCCGTTGATATTACTCCTTCTCTTCTGCCATCTCCCGTAACATTGCGGGGTGTTTCAGTTTTCTCTATCGAAGATATTTAAAACTCCTCCCCTGCCGTGTCCCGCAGCATTGCGGGGTGTTGCGGAGTAATATAGGGGAGGTGGCACGTAGTGACGGAGGGGTTAAAAAATATCCACAATAGGAGAAACGTATCAAGGCATCAACCTCTCTCCCAATGTGCCGCAAACATCGAGAAGTATCGAAGAAACGACAATCCGTTATTCCTCCACGATTACTATTTCCTCACCCTCTTTAATCTGGCGATACATAGCTACCGTCATGAACATAGTGATAATCATAGTTACGAATACACCTATAATCAAAGCTACGAGCCCTAATAAATTCAGAACGATAATCATCAAAATACAAAGAAGGATAGTCCACATGTTTCCCTGTGTCATCGTCCAGCTTTTACGAACCGCACCCATGACTCCGATAGAAAAATCTTCGACGTAAGCATAAACGGCGAACATCAACCGCAAAGCAATATAAAAAGACACCAAAAGCAGCACCAAAAACAGAATACCCGTCACTCCGCCGAATGCCTGTCCCATAAAATATCCGAATGAATAAGGATCGGCTAAATTAAAAGAAACCGCACTTGCTCCCGCTCCGATAAACAAAACGATAAAGCCCAACACCAATGGAATACAATAACAAACGGCAACAATAACATTCACCCCTATGAGTCCGCCCAATTTCGGGAGTAATTCTCCGAATACTGAGAACGAAGGTTCTTCCCCATCGTATGCATTCAATAAAATTTTAGCGAATCCCGCACTGACCCACACAGACAAAACCAGATTCACTAAATACAAAATCCAATAGCGAAACGTAGTTGTATCAGCTCCGCTGAGCAAGCTGATGACCCACAATAAAACCATATAACCCAAAACCAGACCGAGCATAACGATAAAATGCTTCTTGGTCAATTCCCAACCCTTTTTGAGAGCGCCCGAGGGCGACAGATGTAGTGATTTCATATCATCAAAATTTAATTGTGTTTTCAATACATGCCAAGAAGGTGCAAACGCAATCAGAAACAAATTCTTCTGAATATGCCGAGTGCAACCCGCTTTCGCAACGTATGCAAATATAATATATTAAAAGAAAAAAACATAACTCAAAAACAACAATAATGTAATTTTTCGCTAATTTTGAAATATCTTTTTTTATCCAAAAGAGCGAAAACGCATGAAAACCATTCGTATCGAAAACAATTTTGCACAGGTCTGCCCCGGCCTGAAAATTGGTATCATCGGAGCACAAGTAACCAACACCGAAACCGATCCTCGTCTGTGGGAACAAATAGACGACGAAGCCTCCCGCATCGCAGCCGCCTACAAAATCGACGAAATAAACAAACGACCCGCCATACAAGCCACACGAAAAGCCTATCGGTCTTTCGGTAAAGACCCCAATCGGTATCGAGTTTCCTCCGAGGCCCTTTGCAGGCGCATTATCAGAGGTCTGGGAATCTATCGCATCGATACGTTGGTCGATCTCATCAATCTGGTCTCTGTCCGTTCGGGATACTCCATCGGAGCTTTCGATGCCGATCGTATCGAAGGAGACACTCTCATTTTGGGAGTCGGGAAAGAAGGAGAAATCTTCCGAGGTATCGGCCGGGGCGTTCTCAATATCGAAGGACTCCCGGTTTACCGCGACGATAAAGGAGGTATAGGCACGCCCACCAGCGACGAGGAACGGACTAAAATAACGCTCGACACCAAAAACTTGTTCGTTATAATCAATGCTTATGGCGAAGAAATGCCTCTCGACGAAACCATAGCCTTCACAACGGGGCTGCTACGGCAATACGCTTCTGCCGAGAATATCCGCACAGACATAGTTTCGGCCGACCTTTTCATCGATTAAGATCGAGTACTTCTGTAAAAGATAGCGCTGCATTTCCTTGACAAAAAGGGAATATTTTCCTATTTTTGCTAAAAGCATCAGCGTTATGAAAAAATTTCGGATTTCCCTCCTGTGGCAAGTCCTCATCGCCATAGCGACAGGTATCGCGCTGGGACAGTTCCTGCCCGTTCCCGTCGCACGTATATTCGTCACCTTCAACGGGCTGTTCGGCAACTTTCTCACCTTTGCCATTCCGCTCATTATCATCGGACTGATTATCCCGGCCATTTCCGATTTGGGGAAAGGCGCAGGACGGTTGTTACTCGTCACGGCGGCCATCGCCTACGGTTCCACCGTATTTTCGGGATTCTTCACCTATTTCAGTGGAAGAGCTGTTTTCCCGGAACTGATTACCGAATCCGCACACACAGCGGCGATAATAGACAACCCCGGTAACATGGCGTTAAAGCCCTATTTTACAGTCGAGATGCCTGCCCCTCTCGACATCATGACCGCCCTGCTGCTCTCTTTCTGTATTGGATTGGGACTATCCGTAGTCAAAGGCAACACCCTGAGAATGGCCGCCGCCGATTTCCGCGACATTGTCTCCTTGCTTATAGCAAAAGTCATTATACCGTTATTGCCGCTACACATTTTCGGGATATTTCTCAACATGACGGTTTCGGGACAAGTCGCCTCGATTATCTCCGTTTTTGTCAAAATCATCGTAGTCATATTCATCTTACACATTCTTTTGCTGCTCGTTCAATTCGTCTTAGCCGGTATCATCGGGAGAAAAAATCCGCTGCGATTATTGAAAAATATGCTTCCCGCTTATGCCACCGCGCTCGGCACGCAATCTTCCGCAGCGACCATTCCGGTCACGTTGGCTCAAACCATTAAAAACGGAGTGAGCAAAAACATTGCCACCTTTGTTATTCCTTTATGCGCCACCATACATCTATCGGGTAGCACGATGAAAATCACGGCATGTGCCATGGCAATTATGATGATGAGCGGCATGCCCATAAATACGACAGATTTCAGTGGGTTCATACTCATGCTCGGCATTACGATGGTCGCAGCGCCCGGAGTTCCCGGCGGAGCTATTATGGCGGCGTTAGGCATACTTGAAGGCATGCTGGGGTTCGACGAAACGGCACAAGCTCTCATGATAGCGCTATATATTGCGATGGATAGCTTCGGAACCGCTTGCAATGTCACAGGCGACGGAGCCATTGCCGTCATTGTCGACCGAATAGATGGGAAAAAAGAAAATCTCATGCAGCATTCCTAAAACAAAAACCGTCTTTCAAATATATACTATTAAGTAAAATTTATTTATAAATACCCAACATATTAACACTTTCAGACATGAAAAAAGGAATATGGATCATCGTGACAGCCCTCCTTTCGTTAGGGGCCATCATCGGGGCAAATGCTCTGGTAAGCACGACAAACGTAAATACTATGAAGAAAAAATTATCGACCGAAGAACAAATCAAGATTGCACCGAAAGCGGCCGTCGACTCGGCAACGGTCGCTTTGAAAAAAGCACTGTCCCAACAAAATGCTCCGGCTGTAATCGCCGCACTTGTCAAACAATCTGCGGCACAACTCCTCATCGACAGGGACAGCCTCCCGGCGATTATCGATAAGACAACCGCTCTCGCCGATCGTTCCGAGAACCCTGTCGAACAAAGTTTGCTACGGCTGTTAACAGCTCAGATGTACAATCTCTATCTCGACAGAAATTATCAGATACGCTGGCGGGACGAAATCAACGATTTCTCGTTACCCGTCGAGTCTTGGAGCAAAAACATGTTTACCGAAAAAATAGATACGCTCCTCGCACAAGCCACGGCCCCGGCCGAAGCCTTACAAAACACACCGATCGAGAGTTACCGAGAGGCGCTTTCCATAGGGACCGACTCGCTCTTCCGCCCTACACTTTACGACTTCGTGCTGAACGAAGCCATAGAAATATACGAGGGAATGGACGAATATAGCAGAATACAACCGCTTGTCCGCCAAAAACTTCTTTCCCCGGCAAAAGAATTTACAACCGCTGTATTTTCCGGCAAAACGGTCAAGGACAATCGCATTTTGCAACTCTACGCCGATGCCTTGAAATTCCATGCCGCCGATGAACTATCCGCTCCATTTATGATGTGGGATCTGAATCGGCTCGAATACCTCGGCGAAGATATCTATTTTTACGATGAAAGTTCGGCCTATTACGACTACATCGGTCAATTAAAAACGATTCTGGACGCTTACCGGGCGAAACCCTACTCGGTCGAAATCGCCACCGTTCTGGTCTCGAAACTACGGGAATCCGGGAAATACGACGACGCCCAACAAGCCCTCGACATTTGCGACCGATGGATAAAAGACTTTCCGAAATATCGCCGAATAAACGCACTCAAAAATCAACGCAACGGACTCACCGGGAAAGAAGCATCTTTCAATCTGCCCAACGTCTCTTATCCGGGTCAAACAGATAGCGTAGAACTCTCATTCCGCAACGTCGATACACTCACCGTAAATATCTATCGGCAACCCGACACGCTGTCGTTCTATGCCAGAGAACAATACCGGCCGCAACAAAACGATTGGGATCGCAGTAACTGCGTTTATACCCACAAATACGGACTGAACCGGCCGCTCTCTTTGATTCCCGACAAAAAAAAGATCGCCTTTCCCCATCTTGCTCCCGGGTACTACGTCGTGGAAATGCTCATCGACGGGAAACCCGGTAGTTCGACTGTAAACCACACGGTATCGGGCATAAAAACCATTGTCCGCAGTGCAGGTGAAAAAAGCTTGGAACTGCTCGCTGTCGATGCCCAAACCGGTAAACCCATACAAAACGCCGATGTCACGGTTTACACCGCAAAAAACAGAAGCTATGAGCAAGTCAAAGAGATAAGCCGGCTCAAAACCGATAAGAATGGACTCTGTATAATCGACACGAACGATACCCGATATTATGCTTTCGCCCAAATATCCACTCCGACAGACGGTTATTCACCTCTTGCAGACTTATCTTACACGGACTATTGGGATCGATACGACAAAGAGAAAAAGACCGCTCTTTTCTCCGATCGCTCGCTCTATCGTCCGGGGCAGACTGTCTATTTCTCGGGAATACGATACGTCAATAATACGGAAGAAAGTCGCGTGATACCTCGTGAAAAATGTACGGTACGATTCATCGATCCTTCTTCACGGACACTGTCCACTCTCGAAATGACCACCGACGAATACGGACAGTTCAACGGCTCGTTCGTAGTACCGCAAGGTAACATGCTTGGGAATTACACCATACAAGTCGATGGGTCTTGGGCCAATGCGCTCAGCATTTCGGTAGCCGAATACAAGTTACCGATGTTCAAGGTCGAATTCGACCCCGTAAAAGAGGGAACGAGTTTTGGAAAACCGCTCACGATAAAAGGTAGCGCAGTCAGTTACAGCGAAGTTCCGCAAGCCGGAGCAGAAGTCGAATACACGATTTCCCGCCGAACGAACCCGTTCTTCCGGCTTTATCTCCCCCATGAACAAATCGCTTCTGGTTCCTCGGTAGTTGACAAAGCGGGTAACTTTGCCATCACGTTCACCCCGAAACGAGAGTCTTCGGAAGAAAATATCAATAAGGAACAAGCCTATATCTACACCGTCACAGCGACCATAACCGCACCTACGGGCGAAACGGTAGAGCAATCCGTTTCGGTACAAGTGGGCGATTCCCCCTATTTCATTTCTATTTCCGCACCGCAATATATCGACAAATATAAATCGGCAGGACAAATCAAGGCCGAAATTCATACGCTCAACGGACAGACCGTACAACGGGCCTGCCGCCTCGTATTCTATTCATTATACGACTCCGACGAAGAAAGTCTCGACAGCCTCAAAATAAAAATGCAAGTCGGCGAAGTTCTCATCGCAGCCGACGGGAAAGCTGTCTATCCCGATTTTACCAAATGGCAATCGGGCCCCTACCGTATCGTGGCATTTAGCGACGATGAAACAGGGCGTATCATTCGCAATGAAACTAATTTCGTGCTGTACAGCGATAAAGACAAACGGCCTCCCCGCTTTGCCGGATTATGGCTTCCCCGCACCGAACTGACCACCGAAGCAGGCGAAACGGTAAAAATTCCCATAGGAAGCTCTTTCAAAAACGCCTATGTCTTCTATTCCGTTTATACACCCGACAGCTTGATCGAAACCAAAATGATAAAGCTCGACAATCGCTGTAAAACAATCGATTTCAAATTCGACGATTCTTTCGGCGGATTGGCGACGATCAGTCTGCTCACGATCAAGGAAGGGGAAATGACGACCGCCCAAGCGACCATACGCACGGCCGCTCCCGATAAGAGACTCGACATCAAGACCGCCTCTTTCCGGGATAAATTGCTACCCGGCAGCCTTGAAAACTGGACCTTCTCGATAACCGATACCGAAGGGAATCCCGTGAGCGCACGATTCATGACCGAGATGTTCGACGCTTCCATGCAGGCCATTCGCACCCATCGCTGGAATTTCAATGTGCCGACTCCGATCCCCTCATTGCGTATCTCCACCACTCCCCGAACAGAATATACCCACAACTACTCGATTCGTATCTACGACTTTGCCGAGTCCTCCTATTGCCCGATCGAAAGCTCCACCGAGTTTCTCAACTTCGGATTGCTGTGGTACGGTAAAGCAAGACCTCTGGCGATACGAGGTGCGGCACAAAGCGAGGGATACGATATTGCAGATTTCCGTGAAGTAATTGGAGAACAACCGGTATTGGAAGAATGTGTCGTAACGGAACTAAGTTCTGCCCAAAAAGGAGTTGCTGTCGAAAATAAGGCTATTTCTATCGCCGATATCGCCGGGACAGAAGAATCTGCTGCCGACTCCTATCGCACAAGCGAGGTAGGTACGGCATTCTTCTATCCCACCCTGATGTCCGATTCTCTCGGCAACGTCTCCGTTTCCTTCACTGTACCCAATGAAAATGCGACTTGGCAATTCTATGCGCTGGCATACACAAGCGACCTTTTCACGGGACGATACGAAGCACAAACCATATCGAGTAAACCACTTATGGTATCGCCCAATCTGCCGCGATTTGTCAGACAAGGAGACGAAGTCACCGTATCGACAGCCATACAAAACCGCACGGACAAGGTGCAGGAAGGAACCATTCTTTTCGAATTGTTCGATCCTTATACCGAGAAAGTCTCCGACTCTCGAAAATTCGCCTTCATCGTCGATGCCGGAGAAAGCCGCACGGTCGATTACAGCTTCTCCGTTCCCGAAGGAATCGAAGTATTAGGCTTCCGCACAAAAGCATCCACCCTGCAACACAGCGATGGAGAACAACAGATACTGCCCGTATTGCCCGCAAAAGTGCTGGTAACCGACAGTAAGCCGTTCTATATCCCCGGAGGCAAACACTCGACCTCGATCACATGGTCCGGCATGGACAAAAAAATGAAATCACCGACGGTAGAAAACTATCGCATGGTTCTGCAATATTGTGATAATCCGGTGTGGTATGCGGTACAAGCCCTGCCGCCGTTGGCCGATTTAACCGGCGATGATGCGATTTCGGCAATGGCTTCGCTCTTCTCCAACAGCGTGGCAGTAATGCTCGCGAACTCCAACCCCCGCATTGCACAAGCCATCGAATCATGGAAAGCCACGGGAGGAAAGAATCTCTCGTCGCTGTTGGCTCAAAACGAAGAACTGAAACAAGTATTGCTCTCGGCCACCCCGTGGGTATTGGAGGCAGACAACCAAACCGAACGAATGCAACAATTGTCCACGCTCTTCGACAAAAACCGGGCGGAACGACTCACCCGAGAGGCGATACTCAAACTCCACAATCTGCAAACTACCGAAGGCGGTTGGAGCTGGTTTAGTGGTATGAAAACTAATTTCTTAGTTTCTATAAATACATTGGAAGGCTTTTCGAGACTGCGAAAATTAGGTATTCCTCTTGATGAAAGTGAAATAAAAGAAATGCAAATTTCTGCCGTCGCATACCTCGACAAAATGATTGTAAATCAGAAAAAAAAGAACCCAGATAAAAACCTCTCTTATGAGGATATCTGCTACCTCTATGTACGCTCTTCATACAGAGATATACCTTTGGCCGGGGAAACCCTCGACCTGCATAAAAAGATGGTCGAAAAACTAAGATATTGGGTCAACCTCTCTACGATAGAAAAAGCCTATGCCGCCACAGCCCTTTATAGATATGGCTTTGTCGAAGACGCAAAAGACATCTTGAAGTCCCTGCGGCAATATGCCGTCAGTCAGCCAGCCAAAGGCATGTACTGGCCCAACAATCGCTCTCATTATTACTACAACAACAGTGCTGTACAAGAACAATGTGCCCTATTCAACGCATTCTCCGAAATCGAGCCCGTAACCTCCGAACTGGATGCCATGCGGCAATGGCTGCTCTCCCAAAAACAAACCAACGACTGGGGAGCCGTACCCTCTACGCTCGAAGCCATATACGCTCTGCTCGAAGGCGGAACAGACTGGCTTGCTCCCGACGAGAATAAAACATCGATCGTTTGGGGGGGACAGGAAATGAAAAACAGTCCCGAAGAACCTTTTTTGGGACTGACGGAATACACATTGTCCGGTAACGAAATCTCTGCGGCTGCCGCCAAAGCTGTTATTTCCACCGATCATGAACAACCCTCGTGGGGCGCAATGTACTGGCAATACTACGACGATGTCAAAAACGTAACTTCCGCATCGGTCGAAGACCTCGCGCTCTCACGGCAAATCGTGGTAAGACAACAAGGAGTGCAATCGGCGACCTATGTACCGCTCAACCGCGTCACGCTCAAAACAGGCGATCGCATAGCCATACGGCTCACCATCTCCGTCGGACGAGATATGCAATTCGTATGCCTCACCGATTCGAGAGCGGCTTGTTTCGAACCGACAGAACAACTTTCGGGATATAAATGCAGGGAACGTATCTGTTATTACGAAGAAGTAAAAAATACCGAAACTCGGTTCTATTTCGACTTCTTACCGAAAGGGACCTATGTTATCTCCTATGAGCTCGATGTCGACCGACCCGGAGAATATACACAAGGACTATCCACGATACAATGTCTGTATGCTCCGCAAATAATTGCGAGAACACCGGCACAAACGATCATAATCAAATAATCCTTTTGCTTGTTCCGCGCAGGGCTGTTTCATTCTACTGTTGAAACAGCCCTGTTTTTTTAAAGCCGTCTCAACGCCTGAACACGCGATATGAGACAAAGTGTCGAAAAGGGACATGGAAACCAGTCGAGAATTAGAAGCTATTTTAAATTTATTCCGAAACAGATTGAGACCTATGTTGAAGCTGATTGGAGTCCGAGATATGTAGTCAATAGCGGGTTATTGACAAAAATCAAGGAATTCAAGATGCGAGACAGGGGCGCAATATGGCCGGAACATACCTGCTTGCAATGATAATATTATTTCTCTATAAATTTAAAACAGCTTCTTAGTGGGAATAGTCTTTTAACTCTTGCCGCAGGTAGGGAGGAAAAAGAACATTCGCAGAGACATTTTTATTCTCTTCCCCTGCCGTTTCCCGTAGCCTTACGTGGTATTTCAGTTTCCATTATCGGAGATACTTAAAACTCCTCCCTTGCCGTGCCCCGTAGCATTGCGGGGGGCTGTTTTCTCTATCGGAGATATTTAAACTCCTCACCTGTGTGGCGCCAGCCATATAGGGGAGGTGGCACGTAGTGACGGAGGGGTTAAAAAATATCTGCAACAGAGGAAACGTATCAAGGCATCAACCTCTCCCCTTGCCGTGTCCCGTAGTATTATGGGGTGTTTTGTCCTGCAAAATATAGGGGAGGTGTCCGCAAGGACGGAGGGGTTAGAAAATACCGGCAACGGTAGTGACAGAATTAAACCTTACAAGTCAAAAATCTTATGCCCCCTTTCCACCCCTCCCCATACCGCTAACGCAGCACAGAGGAAAAGAGTAAAAACCAGACAGTGAAAGGGCTATCAAAAATTTACGAATATTCTATAAATAGAATATAATAACTATTTTCTGTAAAAATATATAGAATATTGAGAAAAAAGCGATACATTTGCGACGGAAAGAAAGGGGTTAATATGTTAAAATATAATAAACTATCGATTTAATACACTTTATGAAATTTACAAAATTTGCTACAAGTAGCTTGATTTCCGGGTTACTGTTAGGTCTTTTCTCGTGTATCGATAACGATTATGACTTAAACAAAGACATCAATTTGGAAATCAGTGTAGGAGGTAATCTGAGTTTGCCCATCGGCAAAACCGACACGATACGGCTCAGCCGTATGATTGAAGAAGGGGACGTTCTCCATGTCATCGACGGAAAATACGTAATTAACAAAGCGGATAATATTTCCGAAAATATCGACGCTATCGATCCCGTCGTGATAGACGACTTCGCTCCCGACTTTAAGCCTTATACAAGACGTTTCGAAACCCAGACCGGTGAAATACCCGATATACCCGGATTGGAAGTCCCGGATATAGAAGTGGAATTCGAAGCAGATATACACACGACAGAGAACTTCAACATCAACACCGAAATACCGACAGAGGTAAAAGCGGTAAAAAGTATAAAAGTCACCGATAATAACGGACAAACACTTCACACGACACTCGACATTACAATATCGGGAATGCCCGTTTTCTTACCTCGACTTTACTTAGTAGGTGTCGAATTGAAATTTCCTCAGGTACTCGATTTCGACATAGAAGCTAGTAACGAAATCGTTCGCGACGGCTCTTCCATTTTCATCTCCAAGACAGTCGAACTAAGTCAAGGTAGCGGTAAAATATCCATTCCCATTACCGTCTATGGATTCTCAAATCCCATAGTAGAAAACGGGACTTTGATTCTGACCGACGAAATTGCAATCAATGGAAAAATTTATGCCGACAAACAAACCGTAGGAGCCGACGATCTCGAAAACACGACAATCAATATCCAACCCAATCTCACTTTGCCGACTCCGCAAATACGGGTGGATAAAGTCGCAGGAACCATAGTGCCCAATGTAGACATAAATACATCGGTATCCCTATCCGACCTACCCGATTTCCTCAAAGAAGAAGGAACAGCATTGGAAGTAAAAGATCTTTCTCTCGGCCTCTCTGTACAGAACCCCATCGAAGCGCCTATATCCACGAAATTCCGAATTTCACCGTTGAACGAAAACGGAGACGTGGTAAATGACAACGTGGTGAGTCTGGCATTAAAAATAGCCGGAGGACAAAAAAGCGACTTCACGATCACCAAGAACTCTCCCGAAATTACATCGGGCTCCCTCACGGCCCTGCTCCACACGATTCCCGACAAGATCGACATAGAAGTAACCGAAGTAGAAGTGGAAAGTGAAAACGACGACCAAGCCATCTCATTAGGGAAAAACGATTACAACATAAACATCGATTACAACATAAACGTTCCGTTAGAATTTGAAAACCTTCGAATTTTCTATAACGACACGATAGAAGACCTCAGCAGCGACTTGGCCGATATCACCGATAAAGTCAAACACCTCGAAATCTCTGCCGTTGTCGACAACGCCATTCCCGTGGATCTCACGCTTTCTGTCGAACCTCGCAACGAAGCCGGGGAAATTATATCAGGCATTACGTTACCCGAATCCGTAAAAATCGAAGCGGCTCCGAATGGAAACGGCACGATACAATCCACAGCCGTAAAAATCACCATCAAAGAAGAGCGAGATAAAGCCCTTCAAGAACTCGACAAACTATCGATAAAAATCGAAGGAGTCAACAGTGATGGCAATAACGATGTCACCCTCCGCCCCGACCAATTCATCGTTGTGCGCATGTCGGCGAAACTTCCCGATGGAGCACAAATGGATTTAGACGATTTGTAATAGATTAAAACCAGAAAGCAATGAAACACAATATAAAATACATACTGAGCGTATGCATAGGCATCGCTTTGACAATGGGATTGTCGGCTCAAACGCTCAACTCTTCCTATTTCATGGAAAAGATGACGAAACGCAACCAGCTTAATCCAGCCCTGAAAACGCCCAACGGATACGTCAGTTTTCCTGCACTCGGCAATTTCTATTTAGGAGTGAACTCCAATTTAGGACTTGGGACATTCCTCTATCCGAGAGGCAACGAATTGGTCACATTCCTCCACCCCAGTGTCCCCGCCGACGACTTTCTCGGCAAACTCACTCCCAACAATACCGTCGAACTCGATTTGGGATTAGACATCATCTCTTTTGGATTCTGGGCATGGGGTGGACAAAACACGTTCAACCTCGCCCTCAAAAGTTATTCGGGAGCATATATGCCCAAAGAAATATTCCAATTTCTCAAAACCGGACAAAAAGAAACCGGGATTACCCGTTACGACATGAGTAACATCACGGTTTCGACCGACAATTACGTGGAACTCGCATTAGGACACGCTCGGGACATTAACGACAAATTGGGAGTTGGAGCCAAAGTAAAAGTGCTGGTAGGTGCGGCACATGCCGAAGCAAGGATAGATCGCATGGATATATCCATGTCCCAAGACGAATGGTTCATCAAACAAGCCGGACATATACAAGCCTCTTCCCTCCTGAAATTAGAGACCGATCCCGAGACCGGAGAAATCACCGACTACGACACCGGAGATTTCGGTGTGGCAGGCTTCGGACTGGGATTCGATTTAGGGGCGACTTACGAGCTGATCGATAACCTCACCTTATCTGCGGCCCTTACCGACATCGGATTCATGCAATGGAACAACCTCACTCGTGGAGAAACCGATCCCACCAAAGAATTCCGATACACAGGATTCGACAATATCGGAGCCGAAGACGACGAAGAAGGAAACAACCCGTTCGACGATAAAGCCGACGAGTTAGGAGACGATTTGGAAGCGCTGGCAAAATTCTATAAATCCGATAGCCAATCCGTTACCAATTCGTTACGCACGACCATGCGCATTGGCGCAGAATATAGCATTCTGGACAATCACATCTCTTTCGGACTACTTTCCACGACTCGCTTCGGCGGACATCGCACCTATGCCGAAGGTATGGCCGCCGTGAACTTCCGCCCGTTATCGGCGCTCCACATCACCCTCAACGGCTCCGTTTCCAATATGGGTAGCTCCGTGGGAGCCATTCTCAACGTATGCGCACCCGGCTTCAACCTGTTTTTCGGCACAGACTATTTTGCCACCAAATATTCCAAACAGTTCATTCCCATCAATCATGCCCGAGCCAATTTCTGTTTCGGCATAAATTTCACATTCGGGAAAAAACACGAAATATAAAAACGTAAAACACAACCGTTTGAAAAAATTTCAAACGGCTGTCCACAACAAGACAACCGCTCATGCGGAGCAGCGAAGCGAGATCGTCCATAAAACTTTTAGGGCGGCCTCGCTTTTTTCATAACACCGCAACAGGCCCACCACCTCGACACAATAAGAAATCAGTAAGAATTATCTTTACTTCCAATCCCTCAATAACGAAAACAGAATGAGACCTCCCCCTCTCCCACAGCTCATCACAAATGAGATAAGGAGGGGAGAGAATTGAAAGTGGTACTTCTCGTTTCGGCATAAAGATAGATTTTCACTTCTCCCCCTGCCGTACCCCGCAGCATTACGGGGTGTCACATATAGAATCGGAGCAGAAGCGAAAGGGAAATACATCTCACCCTCCTCCCCTATGTTTTGCCACACAATATATAGGTGTGGAGTACCCGCAAGGCAAGAGGGTAAACCCTACAATCACAACTCCTAAATACACAATACTCTCCCTTAAAAGTTCTATATATAATTATTGTTAACAACATATATTTTCATAATAAAAAACACAATAAATCAAAAATAAATCAATTATATTTACATCGTTTCTAAACGAAATAACCTCATTGGAATAAACTAAAATTTAATACTTAATCGAAAATATCATGAAAACAAATCGCCTCTTTTTTGTAATAGCAGTATACAGTTTTTCTTTCTGCGTAATGGGACAAATGAAAATCCAAAACGATGGACAAATTTCAATAGGTGGATATGGTTCAAATTCTATGGGCTCCTCTACTTTGAACCTTTTCCCCAAAAACGAAAAAGCCCCTGCCCGTATTTCATTTTATAATTCGGTAAGTAACCCTGTAAATGATGTTTATATCGGACGATATATAACTTCGGAAAATCCATCGTTATTCCATTTATATGGCCGTGAAGGATTCTGCTTTTCAAGTTCCGAGGGAGACGTAGTTCTCTATGACAATGCCAATTATGGTTCGATGATACAATTCTTAAATGTTGATGTTATCGGTTATTTTTATTCACCATCTGACAGTCGTTTCAAAAAAAACATACAACCGCTAAACAACACACTCTCGGGATTACTCCGACTCTCGGGAATCAGTTATCAGTTGAACAAGGAAACTCCTGCCGGAACAAACAACATAAAAATAAACAAAAAAGAAAATGCCCGTACCCATTTCGGATTCTTGGCACAAGAGGTAAAAGAGGTTTATCCAGAATTAGTGCGTACCGATTCAGCAGGATACATGTATGTCGACTATATAGGCATGATTCCACTGATTGTTAACTCCTTAAATGAAATACAGGCAAAAGTCGACTCGCAAGAAACTGTCATCACCGAATTGCAAAAAGATCTGGCAGCCTTGCGGGACGGAACACCCATAGGCGGCGCACTCCGCAAGTCCGAGCGACGCAATACCGCAGTCGAGTCGGAAAGTGCTATTGTTCCCGCCCTCTATCAGAACAATCCCAATCCGTTCAGTGCAACCACCGTCATACGTTTTGCCCTACCCTACGAGACACAACAGGCCGATCTATATATCTACAATCTGCAAGGCGAGCAGATACGCCGCATGGAAATCGCCGACCGAGGTGAAGGAAAAGTAACCTTGCAAGGCTCGGAGCTCTCGGCAGGAATGTACATCTACTCCCTCGTGGCCGATGGGAAAGAGATAGACAGTAAACGTATGATATTGACCAAATAGAGGCAACACTCATGAAACCGATAATATCACGATTGAGGCATACGGTCGTCGCCCTGTTGTTTGCCCTCTCCATCTCGGCAGCCAATGCGCAAATCAGCTATACGGCGACATTCGACCAACACCTTTTGACAACCGACACGGTTAGTGAAAATGGCGACTCTTACCTTCGACTCAGATATCCCGACTTGTGGACACAGTCCGCAGCCGGTACGCCCGAGCTGCCTGTACACTATTTGCGATTTTCCGTTCCTTGCGATGCTACCGATTTCACGGTTTCCGTTACGGGAGAGACCACAACTGCGACTCGGTATACGCTACCGGTTTATCCGACCCAGCCGCCTATTCCCTCCGACAGGAATACAAGCGAGCAACTGTTCGTTTCCCCCGACAGCACGGTATATAGCAACAACCGATATTGGCCGGCTGTTCCGGTACAAGTGGTAGACGAAGGATTTCTCGACGGTGACAACCACATCGTCACCGTTGCTGTATGCCCGATAAGTTACGCTCCGACCGATGGTGAAATCCTCTTTCGTAATTCCGTGACCGTTCGTCTCGATTATTCGGTGAAAAACGCAGGTTCCGAAAACCCATCGCGCCTTCGGGCGATATCCCGCAGAGCAACCGGCAGAAATAACGTTCGATGGGGAAGAGAGGAGGCGAAACGGATAGTCGTCAACCCCGCTCAGGTCGATGGGTTCGCCCCTGCGACAGCGACCCGTTCAGCCTCGTCCCGGACAGTTACTACTTTACCCGACTTCGAATATACCGTTGTGACAAATCGGGAATTAGCTCCGGCTTTCGATCGCCTCATCGGGTGGAAACGGCAAAAAGGATACTCGGCAGGAGTAGTTTGTATCGAGGATATCTTAGCGTGTCCCGATTTTCAAGGGGGCGATTTGGTCTCTAACATCGACGATGATGCCGGTAAACCGCGAGCCTATCTGAAATATACCTACGACTCCGGCTCTCTCCGCTACGCCTTGTTAGCGGGCGATTATACCGTATTGCCCATTCGATATGGAACGGGAAGACGGAGCATAACAATAAAGGATTCACAAAATCAAGATTCTAGTATTTATGTTGATTGGCCTATTCCTTCTGATTTGTATTTTAGTGATTTTAATGGAAATTGGAATGTCGATGGAGATTCTTTGTATGGGGAATTTGAAAGTAGTGAAATGTATACTATGGACTATGCTCCGGAGATTTTTGTGGGTAGATTGTTATGCACCAATCGGCAGGAGATTGCAAACTATACCGAAAAACTGATACGGTATGAGCGCAACCCCGGCAATGGCGATTACAGTTATCTGCAAAAGGCTTTTTATCATCAATGTGATGAATTACAAGGTATACATGAAGCGGATTCTGTATCTTCTAATTTTAGCCCGATTTTCCCGCAATATACTATTTTTGAAGAAAAACCTTCATATAATACGGAAAATCCTACATTTCCGAGCGGTTCGGAAGTAATAACGGAAATGAATGAGAGATACGGTTTTTTCAGTTGGCATGGACACGGTAATCCCGGCGGTATCGGTACAAAGTCTCATAAAAACCATGAATATCCTTATTGGGGGATTCTTGCAGTACAAGGGGTAACTTGTCATCATGTTTTTGAAGAAAGCAATGGATTAAATAATTTAACGAATCAAGACTATCCGGCCATAGCCTACTCAACAGCCTGCGATGTGACACCATTCGACATATATGAACAATATAATGTAACATATAACATAGGCAGTTCCTTTACGGTAGCCGGCTTATATGGAGGTCCTGCCTTTTTGGGTAATACTCGAAGCGGTTGGATTGGTTCCTCTGTAAGATTAGAAAAAAAATTCGTAGAACAAATAAAAGAAGGTAATAATCAAATAGGTGTAGCGGAGGCTTTTTCAAAAGTAAGTTTTGCGTATAACAAATATTCACGTTGGTGTAGTTTGACCCACAGTTTAATCGGCTGTCCCGAATTCGAGATGTGGACCGATATCCCTTCGGTATATGATGATATCTCGGTTGCACGTTCGAACAGTTCGATTACAGTGGCCGGTAACGGACTGAACGGCAGTAAAGTGGCAATAACCTCTGGAATAAACGGATTACCCGAAATAAAAACTGTGACGGGAGCAAGCGTAACCTTCAACGAAGTCTCTCCCAACAGTGTAGTGACGGTTTACAAGCACAATGCCATACCATACATTGCCCCGCTATACCTGCAAAACGACACGCTACGTTCTTCACAATATTTACACGTGAACAACGTCCACATCGGCCAAGCGGTAGATACGAACCGGACGGAGGGAGACGTTGTTTTAAAATCGGGAACTCTCACGTTGGAATCCGGTGGAGATGTATGGATAGACGAAGGGGTAATCATAGAGAACGGTGCGACATTGATAATCGAGTGTAAAGGAAATGTAACAATCTCCGGTGGAACAGTGGAGCGCGGTGGCTCGTTGCGAATCGATGCCGGGGGAGAGATAATGATACAAAAAGGCTTCGAAGCAAAAATTGGGGCAAATGTAGAATTTAAATAATATAGGGAGGAACCGAAATATGAAAAGACTATTATTGTTGATTGCCGTGTCGATAGTATGGAGCGGTAGCGTCTTGCAAGCACAGGAATACGAGTATGTCCCTTTGGTACGGGAGGGAATAGAGTGGGGGTATAAAAATGGTGAGATTTATCGGTTCATTGGCGAGGAAATTATAAATGGTAAAGTATATAAGCAACTGGGGAATAGTAGCCGTGATTATCCGGATAGTTATAAAATTGCAGGTTATGCCCGGGAAGAGAATAAGGTTGTTTATCGCTTGTACTCGAAAGATGCCGAAGAAGTTCCCATTTATGATTTTAATGTAAAACAAGTAGGCGACATTATGCAGGCATGGCATACAGAACCGGGGTATTTCGGCATGAAAGTAGAAAGCCTCGATTCTATTTTAGTAAACGGGAAATACAGGAAAATGATAAAACTGGAAAACCAAAGAGGAGAATGTATCGAGGGAATCGGAAGTACCGAAACCGGATATAACATTTTGTATCCGTTCTATCAAATCACTTCGGAGTTTGACGAAAAGACCAAGAATAAACTCGAATACGTAAAAAATACTGCCACCGGTAAAAACGAATGGCAAAGACCGAATGATAATTTAGATGATAAATATGAATATGTCCCTTTGGTTCGTGAAGGGGTGGAATGGGGATACACCGGCGATCTGGGCGACTACCGCTGTCAGATAAAAGGCGACACGATAATCGATGGAACGACATATAAAAAATTTTATAGGTACACGACCTGCGGATTGCAAAAGAATACCCCCTGCTACGTGGTAGTAAGGGAAAATGACAAAAAAGTGTACTATCGGGAAATAACCGGCGATAACCGTGAAGAACGATTAATCTATGACTTTTCTCTTGAAAAAGGAGATATGTCTATCTTATATAGCCGTTCGGCTTTGGATTATATGCAGATAGATGTCCGTTATGTAGATACAATACAAGTGGGTTCGACCTATCGTAAAAGGTTAGAATATCTTATTCATGACGTAATAGAAGGGATCGGCGGTTTGAAAAATGATTGGCTGGTCGCCGCCTTCACCATAGCGCCATGTGTTCCAGATTGCAATGTCTGGATATATTTGTCCTATGTGAAAAATCTTGTCACCGGCGAATATGAGTACGGGAACAAGGGGGCTTGTGGCGACACCTATGCATATGACCCTTACGTGAAAGATTGCAATTTCGGATTTTATCACCACGACCCGGAGGACCGTTACATCTGGGACATCGACGTATTTGCACATTACTACATAACAGGAGAAAAAGCTGTAAACGGAAAAATCTATAAACAGTTCGTCGAATCGAAAAGTTGCGACTACGCTTCCGGCACGGAGATCGCTCTCATTCGCGAAGAGGACAAAAAAGTCTACCTCTTGGACGGAGAAAAAGAGTGGCTATGGTATGACTTCACTTTGGAGAAAGGCGATACAATTACCATTGAATCCGCATCGCCCCTTAACCCGTCGGGCGAGAAACTAAAAATACCGGTCGTGAATACCGACACATTTGAGATAGGCGGTAAATTACGCAAACGCATATATTTGAGAGGATATGATACATGGATAGAGGGATTGGGAACGGAAAACCGTCTTCCCCTGCACTCGTTCGAGCCAAGTTGCGGAATGGACTGCGGCGATAAGCTATACTACCAACGAATTGGCGACAAAATCTCTTACTTGGATAACTATTTTATACATGACTTGTTGGAGCCTTGCACGTCGTCGGTCTTAGATACACAAATCGAAGCCTTGCGTATCGCCCGTACCCCCGATGCCCTGATTGTGACCTTGCCGGGCACAGGCTATCGATTGGCCGAGCTCACCGAGATGACCGGCCG
>NZ_JAIJHU010000075.1:0-11006 GCF_022723415.1 Barnesiella sp.
CTGAGGGATATCCCTCAGTACAAAAGACGGTAGACCATACATTTTGTTTACCTCTATCGAGTTTTACCAAACAGCCATAGAAAAATTTTGATTTGTCAGATAGATATTATTTAGAATTGATATAAATAAATTTTACTATTTATTTCCATTCCAAACTAACATATTTCCACAATATAACAAATAATAAAAACTTTTTGAAATAATAAAAACACATGTCGCATAAAATAATTTTTATTTTTGTTTAAAATCATATCAATCATTCAATTTAAAATAATTAGTTTTGCACCTAGAAAACAGAATAAAGGACGTTCGACAGGTTACACATTCGGTGAAAACGAGAATAAAGCTCATAGGATTTATCTTACTACTTGGCTTGAATTTTCAAGGCATGGGACAGCATCGTTCTCATGGAGAACCTCTACGGAAGGGACGCATCAGTCTGAAATTGACCGTACGCGATTCCCACAATCGTAACGCCGTAGAGTATGCCACTCTTTTATTGAAAAAGGGTAAAAATCGGCAATTCTCAGGTATCACCGACGAAAAAGGTTCTCACACCTTCTTATCCATTCCGAAAGGAGACTATGAGCTGACCGTCACTTCCTTAGGTTACAAATCCCGGACAATCGACCTGCATGCCCGCAGAGATACGACTTTGACGATCTTACTCTTGTCGAACGATATCGCCATGCAAGACGTGGTGGTGACCGCCTACGAATCGAGAGGAGCAACCAGTGCATCGCGTATCGACCGAAAAGCGATGGAGCATCTGCAACCGTCGAGCTTTACCGACTTGGTAGAACTGTTGCCGGGAAACGTCTCGAAGGATCCCTCTATGGGCTCGGCCAACCTGATAAAACTACGCGAAGCCGGTGGGACAGGGCCGAGCGACTACGACGTGACCTCGTTCGGGACTTTGTTCGTTATCGACGGTGTCCCCCTCAACAACGATGCCAATATGCAGTATATCTCCAACAGTTGGGAAACGGGACGTAATACGACCGGCAAAGGGATAGACATGCGTTCCATCTCCACCGACGACATCGCCAAAGTAGAAATCGTGAGGGGAATCCCTTCGGTAGAATACGGCGACCTCACCAGCGGACTGGTCAACATAGAACGGAAAAAGGGAGGGAACGATCTCGAAGCCCGTTTCAAAGCCGACATGCAAAGCCAACTGTTTTATGTGGGGAAAGGGATAGAACTGACGGATAAACAAATTACGCTCAATACGGGTATCGACTACCTCGATTCGAAAATAGACCCTCGCAACAACCGAGAAAACTTCAAACGGGTGACCGGCTCGATACGGGCCGAAAAACGATGGACGAACGATCATTGGCGATGGACTTTCAACTCCAATCTGAATTACCGGGGGACTTTCGAAAATGACAAAAACGATCCCGACCTCACTCCGTCGGGGGCAATAGACTCTTACGAATCGTCGAACAACGCCCTCTCCCTCGCCGGCACTCTATCGCTCAACAACCGCAAAAAGGGATTTTTCCGATCGCTTTCCTTGACGGCATCGGCCAACGGTTCGTGGGACAATATCCACCAAGAAAAAACCGTCGTGCCCAGCAAATTGTCGGTCGTGCCTACGGCCACGCAACCGGGCGTACACGACGCCGAGATTCTGCCTTCGACCTATCTCGCATCGCTCGACGTGAACGGCAACCCGTTCAACGCATTCGTCAAAGCGATCGCCACATTCAACTACAACTACCGCAACTGGTTCAATATCATCAAGGTCGGAGGAGACTGGCGCATGAATAAAAACTACGGCGAAGGACAACTCTACGACATGAGGCGTCCCATCAGCATCGATATTACCACCCGTCCCCGACCGTTCAACGACATACCGGCCGAGCACAATCTCGCCTTTTTCATCGAGGAAGCCTCGAAGTTGCGATTGGGAAAACACCGCATCGACATTACCGCCGGCCTACGCAGCGCATCGCTGTTAAATCTCGATAACCGTTACGTCCTCGATGGAAAAATCTATCTCGACCCTCGTGTAAACGCAAAATGGGCATTGCCGCGTATCGGCGAGAGAAAGCCGTTGAGCATAGAACTATCGGGCGGAGTAGGCTGGCACACCAAAATGCCCGACATTTCGAAACTTTATCCCGACCTTTTTTACTACGACCTTATACAGCTCAATTTCTTTTCGAACGAAAATCCGGCCGTAAACCGCATGAACGTCCGCACATTTGTCGACGACCTGACCAACTACAACCTGAAAGCCGCCCGAAACATGAAATGGGAAGTGCGCGCCGATTTTTCGATAGACGACCACCGGTTATCGGTAACCTACTTTCGGGAAAAAATGACTTCGGGATTCCGGCAGGGAAAATCCTACACCCGGTATATTTATAACCGATACAGTACCGAGGGGCTGGACCCATCGACGATGACAGGGCCGCCCGACCTCGCCGACCTGACGTTTACCCCCGACACGATACTGAAAGTACAAAGCGTCCACACCAACGGAAGCCGAATTTTGAAAGAAGGCGTGGAATTTCAATACTCCTCGAAACGATTTCCGATAATCCGCACGAGACTGACGGTAAACGGAGCGTGGTTCCGCACGACCTATAACAACAGCCAGCCGGTATACAAACGCCCCTCTGTCGTTATCGACGGTCGACAAATCAGATACATAGGACTTTACAACGAGGACGACGGTTATATTCGAGAAAGTTTCAATACCAACTTTACTTTCGACACCGATATACCGCGGCTCAAACTGGGATTCTCCACATCTATTCAGTGCATGTGGTTCACATCGAGCCAAAGCATGTGGGAAAGCGGGGTTCCCATCGCCTACGTCAATATGGAGGGCGAACTCCTTCCCTACACTGATGCCGAACGGAACGACATGATATTGCAACACTTGGTGGAACCGCACTATGAAAACAACTTCAAAAAACGTACGATTCCCATCGATGCCAATATAAATATCAAGGTCACGAAGAAAATATGCCGGGATAAAATCGCACTGGCCTTATACGTCAATCGGTTGGTAAGCTATCACCCCGATTACACGTTGTTCGGGAACACAATCCGCCGTACTTCCAATCCCTACTTCGGCATGGAAATCAATTTCAGATTATAGAACCAATTAAAAATCAAGGCATTAAAAAGAGAACAGATTTACAAACGAATTTAATATACAATAAACATTCAATAAAACCATTATGAAACTGAAAAGATTTTTTTCATTCCTGTTGTTCGCCGCTGTAATCACGGTGTTCACCGCTTGCGACGAAGACGAAGACACTTCCGTTCCCGTCGACGTAACCCTCAACTTTACGGCTCCGTCGGACACGATCACCTCGTTCACATGGGCCGAAGGCAAGGCCACTTTCACAGACCTCAACCGTGGGAAAGAATACGAGCTCGACCTGTCCCAAAGTTCCGTCATCACACTTTCTTCGGGACTTTATAACATCACGGTCGAAGGAGCCATCGCCAGCGCTTCGGGCGAAATCCTTTGCAATGTACGCAGCACGAAAGACAACGTACAAATCTCTGCCCCATCGACTTCGATCGCTTTGGATCTATCGATCTACACTCCAAGCAACTCCCTTATTCTCAAAGAGATTTATGTAACGGGAACAGCCAATGACAAAGGGACTTCCAGTCTCTATGACAAATACTTCGTCATCTACAACAACAGCAGCGAAACCGTCTATGCCGACGGAGTGGCCTTGCTCGAAAGCACTTTCGGGACGACTGAGAAATACCAATACAACGACAACCCGCAACCGATGACGACCACGTTTACCGCAGCCGCCATCTATGTCATTCCGGGTAACGGTACGGAACACCCTCTCGCTCCGGGTGAACAACTCGTTCTCGCAGATCAAGGCTACGATTTCACACAGACCAAAGCCGATGCCATCGATTTGTCGATCGCCGATTTCGAATGGTATGACGAAACCGAAAAAGGCATGGACCCGGATATAGCCGAAGTTCCCAATCTCGACAAATGGTATAGCTACTCGGCTACCATCTGGATACCTAACAACCAAGCGAACCGCGCTTACGCCATCGCCCGCATGGGAGTGTCGAAAGACGAATTCCTCGCCAACTATTACAAAGAATATCATTATACGGCCACGAACGGTAAAGAGATGACCAAAAAGGGTTATGACGTACCGGTAGCATGGGTTCTCGATGCCGTCAATCTGGGAAATACCGGCTTCGAAAGAATCGCTACCCCCGCAGTGCTCGACCGCAGTTATGCTACTACCGGAATCGCCGGGACAGACAAAACCCGTTTCGGACGGTCGTTTATCCGCAAAGTAGCTTCTTCCACAGGCAGCTATACGGTTTACCAAGATACCGACGACTCGGCCAACGATTTCACCTTTACGACTCCATCGTTGAAGAAATAATCTTAACAGACATCGGTCGTCATGAAAATACGTTTCTGTTCTTTTCTAACCATAGCACTCTTTCTGCTCCCTGCTTTGCAGGGGGCGGAAAGAGACTCTTTGTCTTTGCTTCGCACGATTGCCGAGTATGAAGCCTTGCCTGCGAAATGGATAGAAACGGTTTATACCAACCCGGCCACCCAATATTACCAGCATTGTACTTCTCTGACTCGTATCTCCTTAAACGGGGTTTACGGAAAAGAAGACGAAGCTGCCCTCTTGCAAGCCGGTGACGGTTATCTGAAAGGAGCAGCCGACGTATCGTCGTGGATAAAGCTGAGCGATCGCACCCGCTTGTGGGGTAACGCCCGCTACACAACCGGAAAAGAAACCGGTGTCGTATGGAACGAAACAGCAGACTTCGAACTGCTCTACCCCTACGTCATGGCCGATTCCATCGGGGGAGACCTTTCCCTGCAAGAATATGCCTTCACGGGAGGATATTCGGGTCGAGCCGGAAAATTCACATGGGGTATCGAAGGGAGCTACCGTGCCGCACTGGAATATCGAAACCGGGATCCTCGTCCGAAGAACATCGTCTCGGACCTCGATTTTGCCGGCGGAGGTTCCGTGCGATTGGATAAATATGTCGTGGGAATATCGGTCATGGCACAAATATACAGCCAAGACAACACGCTCGACTTTTATGCCCCGCTGGGTAGCGCCTATATCTATACGATGACCGGGCTGGGAACGACCTCGGTACGATTCGGGAAAGGCGACGTCACCGATACGAACTACAAGGGCTACGGTTACGGAGCCGGCATTCAACTGCTTCCCGCACAAGGAAGGAAGGGCATATACGCCGCAGCGAACTACCGCAAATATAGCGTGACCCAACATCTCGACGGGTACAACAACCTGCCTTTAACCGTACTCGACCGCACTCTGCTCGATATGACCGCCGGATATTCGACAAAGCAGGACATGCACACAGTCGGGATTCAAGTAAAAGGAGCACTCTATAACCGTAAAGGGACAGAGAACACCTTCGGCAGTGCCGCCGGCAATAATTACGACCAAATAGGCAGCACGACCCCGTACACCTCCGACCAAATGAAAATACAAGGTGAATTGCTGTACGGCATAGAGGCCGGAAAAAGTTTTAAAGGGTACATTCGCCCCTATTACCTGTGGTTTCACACCGATATTCGTCAAAAAGAGAAAAAGCATAGGCTAAAAACCAACAGCAGCGAATATGGACTGAAAATAGATGCAAGCGGCATATTCGAAAAATCTCTACTATCTTTATCGGGAAACATAGGAATTCGAACCGGCGGCAACGGGAAATTGTCCATACCGAACGTACAGAAAGACTGCGTGCGTGAAATGCTGGAACATAATTTCACCATGTTGAAGACCCGACGAACAAACTACGGAATAGAATTGAAATGGAGCCGAATATTCTCGGGCTGGGCTTTATCGATCGCTGCCGACTGGCAGCAGAGCCATTACGAAAAGCACGGCTCGGCCAACTATGCCGGAGTAAATATAGGATTTAATTTCTGACCGAAAAGAACAAACACATATAGCTTTTTATATGGAAACAATTATCAAATGCTCGAACCTCACCCATTACTACGGGTCGAGAAAAATATACGAAGACCTCAACTTCGAAGTCCCCAAAGGGAGGATTTTGGGGTTGCTGGGGAAAAACGGCACAGGGAAAACGACCACGATCAATATTTTAATGGGTTACTTGAAACCCCGCTCGGGCGAATGCCGTATCTTCGGAGAAGACATACAGCGAATGCAGCCGGTGACCCGCGAGCGTATCGCCCTGCTCATCGAGAACCATGTGCAATACACGTTCATGAATATCGAACAGATAGAGCGATTTTACTCGGCTTTTTATCCGAAATGGAACAAAGAAGCCTATTATGAACTCATGCGCAAACTGAAAGTCGCGCCGAAACAAAAAATCTCCCGCATGTCGTGCGGACAAAGATCGCAGGTGGCTTTGGGTCTCATTCTCGCCCAAAACGCCGATTTGCTGGTACTCGACGATTTCTCGATAGGACTCGACCCCGGCTACCGCCGACTCTTCACAGAATATCTGCGCGAATACGCCAAAGCCGAAGAAAAGACCATCTTCCTTACCTCGCACATCATACAGGACATGGAACGGCTGGTCGACGACTGTATCATCATGGATTACGGCCGCATATTGATTCAGAAGCCTGTAAAGGAATTGCTCGACACCTTCACACGCTATACCTTCAAAACATCGTCGCCCGACAAGCTCCCCCACGACCCGTCGTTATACAGCACGGCGGCCATACGGGATTCTGCCGAGACCTACTCGTTCGAAAACGAAGAACGTATCAAACAGATATTGCAAGAGCAATCGATACCCTATACCGATTTCAAATCCGAGAAAATGAATCTGGAAGACGTTTTCATCGGATTGACCGGAAAATACTAATCCTTTTATCATCGGAATTATGAATAAAGCTATATTTTTCAAAGAGTGGATCAAAACCCGGGGACTGTTTTTCATCGCCCTGCTGGTATCGCTTTGTTTCGCCGGATACGTCATGATGCGCATCAACCGGGTCATCACTTTCAAGGGGGCCGACCACCTGTGGGCCATCTTGTTGAGCCGGGATACCGTGTTTATCGAGTTGTTACAATACCTGCCGCTCATCATAGGCGCACTGTTCGCCTCGTTGCAGTTCATTCCCGAAATGACGCAGAAACGGCTGAAACTGACTTTACACCTTCCTTATCCTCAGCAACGCATGATTTTATTGATGTTGCTGGCGGGAGTCGCGCAAATCAGCATCGTCTTTCTGTTGCAAGCCGCTTCCTTGTGGATTTACCTGCAACAACATATCGCCTGCGAAATGGTCGCACGCATATTGCTGACAGCGGCTCCGTGGTATATCTGCGGTTATACCGCCTACCTGATGACAGCGTGGATATGCCTCGAACCAACGTGGAAACTGCGCATCGTCAATCTGCTGATCGCCGCAGGTATCGTGCGAATCTTTTTCCTGCTCGACAAACCGGAAGCCTATAATTCGTTTCTGCCGACGCTTATTATTTTCACCATTCCGTGCGCATCGCTTTCTATCCGGTCGGTTGTCCGATTCAAAGAAGGTTGCCAAGACTAATTTCAAAAACGGTATACTACAATGAAAAAATTCAGCAAAATATTTTTCTACCTGACGGCTGTCGTCCTATTGTCGTGGTTATTGCCGTGGCTTTTGCAATTCGCAGCCTCCAAACCGGGAAACGATCCTTTCACGTTGTACAGTTGCGTAACCAAACGGTTCGCGTACATACAATCGAGCAAGGATAACGGGGTAAAACGCTACGACGCGAACGGAACGGAATATACAGTAGCACAATTCGACTCCATATTGCCTACCTTTTATTACAGACAGCTGTTCTCGAAAGACCGGCTGCCCGACACAATCAACGGGAAAGAGGTGACCCCGAAAATCATCGCTCACGGGAATTTCACATTCAAGCAGTCGGCCCGAGACGTGAATGTGACAAAGCCCGCATTGAACATGATTATGGAATCGATGCCGGACCGGATCGACCTCGAAAACCCCATCGAAGCTTTCCGCACGACCGATCGCATTACTTTCATCGATATGCGGGACAACACGGTCAACAAAAAAAAATCGGCTTTGTTCGACAAAGTCATGAAACAAAAAGGGTTTGAATTTCCCATGCGAACCTTGTCGGGAAACCCGACGAACCGGAAAGAGTATGACGAGGGGTATCTGATGGTAGACAACAACCACCGGGTATTCCATGTGAAACAAACCAAAGGACTGCCCTACGTGCGTGAAACGGGTGTGGCTCCCGAATTGGGTATCGAGCATGTAGCCATCACCGAATTCAGCAACCGCAAAACACTGGGATTGTTAACGGACAAAGATAACAACCTATATGTATTGAATCGGGATTACACGTTGCACAAATTGCCGATAGACAAATACGACCCCAAGACCAACACCCTGACCATCATGGGCGATATCTTCTACTGGACCCTAAAAATAAGCGACGAAAGAGGCGTGACCACATACGCCGTCGACGCTGACAGTTATGCTTTCGCCGACAGCCTGCGCTATGACTACCCGGAGACCGCTCTCGACAAATGGTCGAAATATATTTTCCCGTTTGAACTGTCGTTCACATCTTACGACGACCAATGGGTAAAACCGCGTGTGAGCATGGGATCGTGCTGGGTACTGATTTTGAACTTCGTTTTGGCCGCTTTGCTTTATTTTACAGCATGTAAAGGTAGCACATGTAGCCGCCGTCAAAAATTCATAACGACCGTAGCGACCATGATATTGGGCATATATCTGTTTATTCCGCTACTGGTTTGCAAACGGGCATAACCCGACGATTCGTTTATAAAATATTTGCTATCTTTGTCATACCAAAAATAAAGAAAAGATTTACAAACATTTAAACTACAACAATATGAAAAAATCCATTTTTATCCTTGCAGCCGTCGCCTTGCTTGCTATGGTGAGCTGCAACAACAAAGCTAAGGAGAATCAGAATCAAGAAAGCGCCGCAACAGTGGCTCTGAGCGTAGACGACATTTTAGCCGAAGGGGACAGCCTCGTAGGAAAAACCGTTACCGTAGAGGGTGTGTGCACCCATATCTGTAAACACGGCGGCAAGAAACTCTTCATGATGGGAACCGACGACACCAAAATGTTGCGTGCAGAGGCTTGCGAACTGGGCAGCTTCCCCGCTGAGGTTGTGAACAGTCTCGTATCGGTGACGGGAACTCTCGAAGAAGACCGTATCGATGAAGCTACCATACAGAGAATGGAAGAACAGTACAAAAATCAAAGCGGAGAGAAACACGGTGACGGAGAAGCCGGATGCGAAAGTGAAAAGAAAGCTGCCGGACAAGCCGACATCAATACATTCGAAGGTCGCATACAGAACTTCCGAGAACGCCTTGCCAAAGCCAAAGAAGCCGGTAAAGACTATTTCGTGATGTCGTATCACATCAATACGACCAGCTACGAAATTAAAAATTAACTCATAGAAACCGAACATGTCGAAAGAAAAACGTATATCGGGGAAATTCAGAAAATGGTGTCACATTCTGCATAGGGATCTTTCGTTCTTTTTTGCAGGGGTCATTCTCATTTATGCTTTCTCTGGCATCATGCTGAACCACAAACGCGACTTTAACTCCGATTACAGTATCACACAGAAAGAATACCGAATCGCAGGGAATTTTCCGAAAGCGAAAGCAGACTTTTCCAAAGCGTACGTGCTCGATTTGCTCGATGACTTGGGTGAGCGGAATAACTATACCCAACATTATTTCCCGAAAGAGAACACCATGAAGGTGTTTATCAAAGGCGGCTCGTCGCTGACGGTGAACACCGAGACGGGGGAGGCTTATTACGAGTCGGTGAAAAAACGCCCTATATTGAGCAGTCTCAACCGATTGCACTACAACCCGAACCGGAACTGGACGATCTTCTCGGACATTTTTGCCGTGTCGCTCATCGTCATCACCCTCACGGGGCTTGTCATGCTTAAAGGGCGTAAAGGCTTCTGGGGACGGGGCGGTATAGAATTTGCCGCAGGCATACTCATTCCTCTGGCGTTCATTTTACTGTAAGACCGTTCGATTGCCATACGAAGATTCCGTGAAGGGATGCCGCCTTTCACGGAATTTTTGTATGATAAGAATTTCTAATAATCTGAAAAAAGCACCCCGAGAAACAGATTCATGCTGTAAAGCGAGTATCTTTGTAGCCTATCGTGGAATAGACTGTATCTATTTCTGCTTCCTCGCCCACAGGCCGGCCCTTTCCTATGATGAAGTATACAGCCTGTGATGTCGCAAGGTGTGGCAAGAGGGAAAAAAGAATCGGCGATATTCGCTCTCTTGTCAGTATGATGCAGCCACGATTTTCATTTATTTCCAATTTATAAAACCATAAAGATATGAGAATAAAACATGTAATAGGAATAGCCTTCACCTGCATGGTGTTCATCTTTTCGTGCCAAGCCCAAAGCTCCACCGAGAGTCATGCAGGAAAAAACAAGCAAGAACAGAAAATCAAGCCCCGCCACTTGACCAAAGCGGAATTCCTCTCGAAAGTGGCGAACTATGAGAAAACGCCCGACAAGTGGGAGTACTTGGGCTCGAAGCCTTGCATTATCGATTTTTACGCTACATGGTGCGGTCCTTGCCGAAAGTTGGCTCCGATATTGGAGGAGATTGCCGGAGAATATGCCGGGAAAATCGATGTCTATAAAATAGATGTGGATAAAGAACCTGAGCTTGCCGCTGCCTTCGGTGTACAGAGTATCCCTACATTACTATTTTGTCCGATGAAGAATCAACCGCAAATCGCCGCCGGATTCATGGATAAAGCTACCTTACAGAAGGCTATCAAAGAGGTACTGCTCGTAAAATAACAACACGCCGAAAGTTATCGATATTCAACTCACCGGCTCTACGTGACATCACACTCTACGTTTTGTCTTAGTGGAGAGTTCCTCTGCTAGGGATATTTCTTTAACCCCTCCGTCACTTCGTGACACCTCCCCTATATTTTG
>NZ_JAIJHU010000076.1:0-10914 GCF_022723415.1 Barnesiella sp.
CACGCGGTCGCGGATTTTCTTGATGGAGATTTTGAGATCCTCCTGTGTCAAGGTTCCTAACTCGGCTTTCGCTTCGGCATAGTTCAAGTAGACTTCGGCGGCGCGGAACAGAATGTAGTCATTGGAAGATCCCATGTATCCGTCTCCTGAGGCATCGGTTACCCATTTGATGATTTGGTATCCGGTGGTCGATGAGGAGAAGTTGGGCGATTCCACTTTGTCGCTATTGATACGCATGTAGCCCGGACCTACGACGGTTTGAGTGAGGCGGGGGTCGCGGTTCTGCATTTCGTCGTAGTATTGCATGGTCTTATAGCCGGGTTGGTCGGTGAAGCGGTCACCGTTGGTCATGAGGTAGCTGTTTACGATTTTTTTGTTCATGCCGGGACGTCCGTAGGTTTGTGCCATGGTGTTGTAATTGGCCTCGTGCTTCACACCTTTGGTGTAGTCGTAGTCACGAGCCAATATAACTTCTTGTTGTATGGCGTTCATCGAGGCAAAAAGGTCTCGATAGGGTTTGTCTCCCGACGTGTAGATGCTGTAAGGGCTTTCATCGATAAACCGTTTGGAGATGGTGGCGCATTCTTCGAGGAATGTCTCGTATCCTGCGATTCCATGGTATTTACGGAATGTTCCTTCGAACAGACAGATTCTCGATTTGAGGGCCATAGCCGTCCATTTGGTCACGCGGTACAGTTCGGAGTTGTCGTCACAGTAGTTGATCGCATAGTCGATGTCGGACATGATCGAGTCCATGACGAGCTGGCGGGAGTCGCGAGGCTTTTTCAAGTCGGGGTCGTTCGATTCCAACGGTTTGTTATACCAGGGTACATCGCCAAATCTTTTTACTTTCTCGAAGTAGAAATAGGCTCTGAAAAAACGTGCGATACCGTCGTAGTGCTCCCGGGCTATTTTGTTGTTACAGCGATGGGAGTATTTCAAATAGAGATTGATTTCACGCAGGTATTCCCAGTTCCAGCCCCCTCCTTTGGTGGGGACTGTGCGGGTGAGCCCGATCGTCGTTGCGGGTAGAGTAAAGATGTTAACTATGTCTTCGGATTCTCCGTAACCAGACGCTGCGCTCGGGAACTGGCTGTAAAAATGGTTCGTGAAAGTCTCCAACTCTTCCTCTGTGTTGAAATAGGTTTCGGGAGAAAGAGAAGAAAGCGGGAAGCGGTCAAGGTCGTCGGTACAGCCGGTCAACCATAAACCTGCAACAGCCGCAACTATATATTTAATGTTCTTTTTCATGAGAATAAGTAATGAAAGTTATTAGAATGTAATATCAAGACCGAAAGAGAATGTTTTGGCAAACGGATAGACCCGGGCGCTACCATCGGTAGAGAATTGTTCGGGGTCGATGTATTTGCTTTTGAGAGCCGTCCAAGTGACCAGATTGTCACCGCTGAAATAGACGCGCACGCGGTCGATCCGGGCTTTCCGGGTGAGGTCGACCGGAAGGGTATATCCGACAGTGAGGTTTTTCAAACGGCAGTATGCGGTATTTTGCAAATAGCGGTTGTTTACTTTTGCCAAATGGCGGTCTCCCTGAGCGGCATAACCTCTTAATTTAGGGAAGTAAGCGTCGGGATTGTCCTCGCTCCAAACATCGTCCAAGAAGTGCTCGGGCACGAACGAAGAGTAGGGACGGGCATATCCACCCCAGAAAAGCATGGCGTTGCCGTCGGGGTAACGGTGCTGACGACCTACACCTTGAAAGAAGGCCGAAATATCGAACCCGTTCCAGCCGAGGTTGATGCTTCCGCTGTAATTGTAACGGGGGCGGGAGTTGCCGATGACACGCATGTCACCACGATTGTTTGCCGTTTTTTCACCATCGTCGATGCGACCGTTTCCATCGAGGTCTACGAATTTGGGGTCACCGGCTTTCAATCCTTTATATTTGCCCGTTGCTGTTTGCAAGATGTTTTTGGCGATGAGCGAGTGGTCTATTTCGGCTTGGTATGCGGCAGCCTCTTCATCGGTTTTGAACAAGCCGTCGATTTGGTATCCCCAGATTTCGCCGATGGTCATGCCTTCGTAGTATTGAGAAACGTTGAAATCTTTGGTGGGGTTGTCATATTTCGTGATTTTGGAGATGTTGTCACCCAAAGCGAAAGATACGCCATAAGTGAAAGGTTTGCCGGCTAGGTTGAATTTGTCGTTCCAGCTCAAAGTCAGTTCATAACCTTTGGTGCGCAAGTCGGCGGCATTTTCTTTCGGTGAAGCGGCTCCGTATACTCCGGGTAGTGTCTTACCGGGGACGAGCATGTCCTTCGTGTCGCGAATATACAAGTCTCCGGCGAATGTCAACCGGTTGTTGAAAAATCCGAGGTCTAGACCCAAGTTCCCATGAACAACGGTTTCCCAAGTGAAGTTACCTGCTGTGGGAGCGGAGACGGATGCGTAGGTGAGGAATTCGCCGTTTACCAGATAGTTTTGTTGCAACAAATCCAATGTCTGTATATAGGGGTAGGGGCTGGATATGGCCTGATTGCCGAGCGACCCGAACGATCCGCGGATTTTGAAATTGGAGAATGTGTTGCGTATGGGTGCGAAGAAAGGTTCTTCACTTACACGCCAACCGGCCGAAACCGAGGGGAATACCGCTGCTCTCTTGTCCCTGCGGAAACGCGAAGATGCATCCCAGCGGAGGTTTACTTCTGCCAAGTATCTTCCTTTCCAGTCGTATCCTACACGTCCGAAGAAACTTTCGAGTGCCCATTCGTATTGTCCTCCTTCCAAAGAGACACCTTCGGTGTGGTTACCCAAGTTGAAGTCGTTCAGGTTGTTGGATTGTATATCCATCATTGTGGAGTAAAGATTCTTTTGATAATCTTGCTCGTAGTTGAAACCAACGAGTCCTCTTATGTGGTGGTGGTTGAATGTGTTGTCGTAGCTTAAATAGGCATCGACCATGTGGTAGTACTCGCTATTATTACGTTGACGCAATTTGTTTTTGAACAGGTCTCCTGTTACCGGGATAATGACTCCGGGCTCCGTCGAATATTCTGCGGGGGCTGTACGTACGACTTTGTCTTGTGTGTCGTATCGGAAACTGTAATTGGCGTGCAATGTGAGCCCTTTATAGAGTTTGAATGTAGCGTTTACCGATGTTGTCAAACGCTTGAATTTATCGTCGGTAAAAGTGTTGCCATCGGCGGTCATGATGTGTACGCCGTCGGTGGGTTGTTGTGCAATGATCGGGGTACTGAACACGTGGGTTCCGTCGGGGTTGTAAGGCATTAAGAAAGGCATGGCATGGAATGTGTAGTTCGCGATGTTGTTGCCGTTTTCCAAACCGGGCGCTTCGTAGCGGGAGTGATACAAATGGCTGGTGACCGTCAAGTTGAACCAGTCTTTTATGTCGCCGCTAATACGGGCACGGATATTGGCCGTTTCGAATCGGTCGGTGTTTTGTTTGTATATACCGTCTTCGGTATGGTAGTTGGCGCTAACGAAGTAGTTTAACTTTTGTGTGCCACCGGTAATGCTCAAATTGTTGTCCCAAGTGGGTCTTGAATTGCTAATGAGGTAGTCGTACCAGTCAAAGTTGGCGTAATGCATGTATTGGTCTACTCCACCTACGTTTTTGATAACTGTCCACGGGCGTTCGGGATTTTCGGTCTTGTCATACCGGCGAGCTTCCAATTCGGCGAAGTCTTCTTCGGTGTATTTGGTGTAGCGTGTCCCGTTGTAGGACATCAAGTATTCATCGACCAATCTTGCTGCATCGTAACCTGTGGTAAGGAAATTGGTCTTGACTGTCGAGCTCGAGAAGCTGAATCGTCCGTTGTAGCTGACTTTGGCCGTGCCGTCTTTTCCTTTTTTCGTGGTTACCAAGATTACACCGAACGAGGCTCTTGCACCGTATATGGCTGCCGAGGATGCATCTTTCAACACCGAGATGGACTCGACGTCCCGGGGATTGATATTGTCGAGGTTGCCTTCGACACCGTCGATAAGAACCAATGGTTTGGCATCTTGGTTGATCGAGCCGAAACCGCGGATATTGATGTTCGTTCCTTCATTGGGCTTTCCCGATCCATAGGTGATATTGAGGTTGGGCACGGCTCCTTGCAGGGCACGACCGAGGTTGGAAACGGGGCGGTCTTCGATTTCTTTCGAAGATATGGCATCGACAGCTCCGGTCAGATTGGCTTTTTTCTGAGTTCCGTAACCGATGACTACGACTTCGTTCAGCGCTTTCGTGTCTTCGGTCATTTGGACGTTGACCGTCTTTTGTTTGTTTACTTTGACCGATTCTTGCAGATATCCGATATAGGAAAACACAAGAGCGATACCCGGTGCGGCTTTGATAGAATAGTTTCCGTCGATGTCGGTCACCGTGTTTCCATGCCCTTTCGCAGTGATGTTTACACCGATGAGCGGCATTCCTTTCTCATCGGTAACTTGCCCTACGACTGTAAAAGTCTGGTTGTTTTTTGTACTGTTTCTTTTGGATAAGACGATGTGATTGTCTTTTACTTCATAATCGATGTCTTGACCTTGAAGAATCTGAGAGAGTGCTTTTCCGAGGGGCGCATCTTTTAAGTCGATATTTACCCGATGGTTTAGATCTACATCATTCACATTGAAGAAGAATGATTTGCCTGTTTGCTTTTTCACTGCTTCGATGGCTTCCTTTACGGTTACGTTATTCAATTTCAGAGAAACGTTCTGAGCTTGAATGACAACCGTATTACAGAATAGCGCAAACACGAGTAGCAGGGTTCTGTAATGCTTAATCATTGATTGGTTTGATTAAAGGTTAGTATTAAAGTTTTTTAGTTAATAGTCATAAAACAATATTCTTGTTATATAATTAGGACAAGTCTGTATGTTTATCGGGTAGTCGATAACGAAATATTTTTTCGTGATTTTTTTGTTACCGAATGAAAAACTATCTAAAACTATATGAGTGGATACGCACCTGTATTGATTTATTCGGCTTGCGGTGTCGATTCTTTATGCCATGCGATGTTCTTTTGTTTCCATCGAGGAATCAATATTTGGGATAGGGAGGTCGAGAACCGGGTGAAATTTTTTTTATTTTCGATGGTCCAACCAGATTCGGCATAGGCTGCTATGCGGGGAAACACTTGGCGTTGCATGTCTTCGATGCGAGGTATCCATTCGCTCCACATTTGACAGCCCGATCCCAACAGCAACGGTTTGTATTTTCGGTCCATGCCTTTTGGAAAAGGAGAGAAATCGTAGGCTTTTTCCAAAGGAATTTTGGTATGATTATAATCGAGGTAGGTATCCCTGTGCGATGAGTTGATGACTCGATGGCCTTGTTTCAGGGCTTCGGCTATGAGGGCGGTGTCTCCTTTCCAAAATTGAACGATGGCGTAAGGGGCGAGGGCATGGGCACTTTCGTTGTCGGAGTCGGCCCACTCGTGAATGTTCTTGCCCATGATGTCGTTCCACCCGATCATCGTGCGTCCTTTGCTGTGTATGAGCGAGGCGACCCGGTTGGTGAACAGCATTTGCACTTCGCTATAATTGTCGAGATTCTTTTCTTTCATGAAGCGGCTGATGTCGCTGTTGGCTTCCCACGATTCGGGGTGGACTTCGTCTCCGCCTATGTGTATGTAGCGACTTGGAAACAAATCGAAAATTTCGTCGAAAACATCTTGTATGAATTGTATTACACGCTCGTCGGCCACGTTGAATACTCCCCACGTGGGGTTGAAATATGTGGCCACGGTAGGGGGTGTTTTCAAGGAACCGAGCTCGGGATAGGCGGCTATGGCCGCCGAGGTGTGTCCCGGCATTTCGATTTCGGGGACGATTTCAATGTGCCGTTCGGCCGCAAAGTCTACGATTTCCCGTATGTCTTCTCGGGTATAGTAACCGCCATGAATGTTGACATCGTAGAGGGGACTGTTCCAACCTCCTATTTGGGTGCTGTCCCGGTATGCTCCTATCTGGGTGAGTCGCGGATATTTTTCGATTTCGATACGCCACCCTTGATCGTCGGTGAGATGCCAGTGGAATTTATTCATTTTCAAATAGGCCATCTCTTCCAGAAGTTGCTTTACGACGACTTTCCCTTTGAAATGGCGTGCTTCGTCGAGCATAAAGTCTCTCCATTCGTATTCGGGTTTGTCGAATATTTCCATGCAGGGTATAGCCAGTCTGTTTTGTGCCGCTAGCTGCCGTAACGTTTGGATTCCGTAAAAAACGCCGGCATTTTCAGCTCCTTCGATGACGATCGAATCAGCCGAAATGTTCATGCGGTATCCTTCGGCTCCCAGCGATTCTTTGAGTTTTCGGTTCGTGATTAGGAATATATTGTTGTCGCCTCGTTGTTCGTGGAGGTTAATATTGATATCTTCTTCTATATAATGTTTTAACAGCCGGGCGTTATTCTTGTCGCTGAGGTTGATAATGCCTGTTTTTGCGGTGAGGGAGAAATATCCTTCCCGTATCTCTATCGATCGGGGATATGGGATTAATAACGGTTGTGCCGTAGCCGTCACCATGTACAAAAAGCTGACTATTAAAAAAATAAGTTTTTTGTTCATAAGGTAAGACTTAATTTAGTTCGATCCATTTACACCCGAGAACCGATTTCACGCGAATCTTTTTGCCGGTCGCCTGTATGGAAATATTTGTTTCTCGGGCGGTATTCAAGTGTACCTTAGAGATGATGGCTTCATCGGGTATAATATGCAAAGTGCCGTTTTTCTTGTGAACCTGACAATTGTAAGCCAGAATAGAGCCGTCTTTTCGTATGAGGACATAGGCTGATGTGAGAGCGCACTCTTCCATGACTTTGAAAATTTCTTGAACCGTATTGTCTCCGGCTCCTCCTCTTTCTTTAAATTGACAGATTGTATTTTCATCGTCGGGACGCAACCACGGACTTATCATATCTAAGTATTGTTCTCCCACGATAGAGTCGACGACTAATCCATGGTGTTTTTGCTCGGGATTTTCTACATATAGCTTGGCTTCTATATAGGGGTCGGGAATGAATCCCCAGCGTAAATGACCGTCTTCTCTCATGATTTGGGCGCAGGCCCCGAGCGTGTCCATGAAATCGGTTAGATAAAATTCTTCACCGGTCAGCAGATACAAGTAGTAAGAGGCGTAGATTTTCCATGCCGTCCAGCCATGCGGAGAGTTCATGGCTTGATTGGGAATAAAGTAAACGTCGAGAGCTTCCCAGTATCGCAGTGTGGCTCCCCTCATGCGACAATCGGGGATTAATAATTGTTCAAGACATTTATGTTTGTCCATCAGATATCGGGCGGCTTCGCTGTATTTCTTCTGCTGTGACGGTTCGGTAGTTTGCAATCCATACATGCCCAATTGCAGGGCGCTGCAAGTGATCATGCCGTCTTCGAAAGTCATGTCGCCTTCGGTCTCTATGTCGTCGAGCCGTCCGCACAAATCGTCTACGGCTTTTCGGGCCGAGTTTAAATGTCGTTCGTGGCGTTCTTTCCAAACGGGATTCGCGATGAGCTTTTCTTCGGCGGCCACCAATTCGAGCATCGATTTGGCTGTATAGATAACAGCCGTGTAATGAGTTCCTTGCGAGCGATAAGCTCCGTCAGGCCCTTGTATTTTATCGGAACAGAGATAATCTGCGATGTGGGCGGCTTTTTCCAAGTAATGTTTTTCTCCCGTATATTCCCATAGGTCGACCAGCATTCCCATTAGGGCAGAGAAATTTTGTATGCGGTGAGGCAGTGATTTCGGGTTAGGCAGCCATGTGGTTGTGTCGATAATTAGAGGTAGAGTGTTGTCGAACCGTTCTTGCAAGGCGTTGTCTTTTGCCATGTCGGGGAAGTGTTTTGCCGCAAGAAAGGCGGTGTAGTATCCGTAAAATGTTTCACAAGCGTTGGAGAATAAGGGTTGGTTCTCGGCTACGAAGTCTCGGGCATTTTTCATGTACCACGACCACGGTTGCCGAACGAATATACGGGCTTCTGCTGTTTTTCCCGATCGGGTTGTCACCGTGATTTTATACTCTCCTTTTTGAGTCGGGCGGAAACAGGTCGTGTACAGATTGCCTTTTTTGTCGGTCGTGAGGCTTTTTTGATTTTTTATGCCGGGGCCTTTTATTGCGATGCTTATCGAGTCGGTCGAATACCCCCGTACGGATATGCTTTCTTTCGATGTTATGGTGTAGCGGTTACACTCGATCATGGGAACAGCAGCCCATTCCGAAAGTTTCGATTTTACGTCGGGAAGGGACTGTATTTGTCCCATGTGTATATGCCAGCATTTCGTCTCTCCGGGAGCCAGCTCCGTTAAGTTCTGGGGATGCCTTTCCGGCAGAGGTAAGCAATGTAGCATATCTAAACTGGCAGTTCTTATTTGATGTCCCCATTTCCATTTAAGCCAACCCTCGTAAATGTAGTTTATGGTGTATGAGGCAACCGGTTCGGCCGTTGTAAAACCGAATATGGTTTGTTTCGGAGACATGAAATAGCCCCATGCGAAGTCTTTTTCACAACGTAGCAGAGTGGGGAAAAATTTAGTGTCCCATTGAGGGTAGGCGTGCATTTCACTATCGATACCGAGAATCAGCCTGCTTTGTTTCGGAGCGTATGGTGTACTCCCCGTGTTGGTCATGGAGCATTTGACGATGAGATGGTCTTGCGCCGGGACGTACGAGATATTGTATAAAATGTGGTCTTTTTCACCGATAAACGATCCCGGATTTTTTTTATCGTGAGCCAGCATGATACCGTCCCAAGCCGGTCCGGCCATTCGGTCGTGGCGAAAGGGTATGGTTTTCCATACGCCATGTTCCCGAAATTCATATCGGTCTACTGTACCGTCCGAAAGACGAATAAAGGCTTTCCAGTTTTCTCTTTCGATGATATATTCTTCTTGGCTTTGCTTAGCAAAAACATTGAAAGAGAATAGAATACCGAGTAGTAAAATGAATCTTAACGGATAAACCGAACGGCAAATAGTAACTGTTTTGAGCATGGTTTTAGGTATGAAACGGGTAGTTAGACAAATTGGATTTGTCTATTACACCAATAAATATCGAATGTGTTTATTGAAATATTTCTATTTCGTTTTTACGGATTTTATAGTGGTAGTTAAATTTGTTTGTGGCAGCCATGATATTCATAATTTCATCGATATTGTTCGATTCGATAATGAAGTCGCCGTAGAATATCATTTTTTTCAGGGTCTCGTCTTTAATGGTAATATTCACATCGAATGCTCGTTCCAAAGCCAAAGCGATGGTTTCCATGTTTTCCTCGTCGAAATACAGGTGACCGTTTATCCACGCGCTTGTATTTTCTGCCGCTATGGTCTTTAATGTGGTTTTTTTGTTTTGTTTGTCGTATTGTGCTATCTGATTCGGTTTTAATTTCGTGCTTTCAAGAGAATCGTATAGCATTACCGAACCTTCTAACAATGCGACTTTGATATTCGGGTCTTCTGGATAATTTTTGACATTGAATTTTGTCCCTAAGACCTCTACTTTTATATCGTCCGATACGACCTGAAAAGGGAGATTTTTGTTTTTGCTGACCTCGAAGTATCCCTCTCCGTATAGCGTGACATCGCGGTTGTTGATACCGAAGTTGTTGTCATATAATAGTTTTGAATCGGCATTGAGCCATACCGATGTTCCGTCCGGGAGAGACAGTTTTAATTTCGATCCTCGTGGAGATTCTACCGAATAGGATAGCGTTTGATCGGAGAGTCTTTGATTCCCAGTAAAGTACATTACTCCTATTCCTGCAAAGAATGCAATAATGATACATGCCGCTATATAAAAAATCCGATTCCAATTTGGACGTGAGATATAAATGTCTTGTTCTTGGTTTTTTTGAGCGATCCGGTCTTTGAATTGTTGAAAAGCCCGGTCTTTTAATTTATCGAAGTTTTTCTTTTCGTAAATGCTGGAAATCAGCCAAATTTTTTGTATTTCCGAAAAATAGGCTTTGTTGTCTTCATTTTCGTCAATCCATTCTTTCAATACCTTTAAATCTGTAGAAGATATTGTCCGATTCAAAAATGAAAGAATCAGATTATTTATGTGCTCGGTATGTATGTCGGCTCTCTTCATATTCAAAGGAAAGACAGATGTTTTTTTTCTTTGGGGTAGTCTGTATGAGTGGTTTTAAATAATTTTAAGTATTTAGAAGATCTAATAATTTTTTTATAGTGTTACAATAAAGTTCATTCGATAACAGAAATAGTAAAAGTACGACAAGGTAGTCTTTTAATTCTGTTCTCAGTTTGGATAGGGCATTCTTGATATGATATTTTACAGTATTAACGGATATATTCATTTGGGATGCTATCTCTTCGTATTTCATATCGTGATAACGGCTCAATATAAAAGCCGTTCGACACTCTTCTGGAAGTGTATGGATAGCAGATTTTATCGTTTTTTCAAGTTCCGTTTCGAGCATTTTTTCCAAAGGGTGTTCTTCTTCTATAAAGTAAAAAGATTCTATCTCGGTGTAATCTTGTAGCGAATTGATAGAAATTTCTTTGGCAATGTACTCTTGCTGTAAATAATTGATAGATCTATTTTTCACACTACGTATGAGGTATGATCGTAACGAAGTATGAATATTCAGATTTTTCCGTATTTCCCAAATGTTGTAAATTACATCTCCTACAACAGTTTCTGCCGCATCGTTATCGGAAAGGTAACCTTTTGCTATGGCACATAAATAACCGTAGTATTTGTCGTAAATGTATCGAAATGCTTGTTCTTCTCCAGATTTCAAACTTTCTATAATATTATTTTCGGTTATTTTCATGAATTTATTGAAAGAGAAGCATTGTGATATAAGTATGTATGTCGCAAATATAATATAATAAAATTTGTTTTTCAAAGGCTCTGTTTGGCGTGTCGTAAAAATCTTTAAAATCGGAAGAATTTTCTCCTTGTTTATGAGGTACTTATCTTAATAT
>NZ_JAIJHU010000145.1:0-1230 GCF_022723415.1 Barnesiella sp.
AAACAATATGGACGATAACAATAACGGAAATATCGTAATATACCAAAGTGAGGACGGCAAGACCCACTTGGAGGTAAAATATGAGCAGGAAAGCCTTTGGCTCTCCCAACAGCAGATATGCGATCTCTATCAGACAAGCAAATCAAACGTAAGTGAGCATATCAAGCACATTTTTGAAGATGGAGAATTGAAGGAAGATGCAGTTGTTCGGAAATTCCGAACAACTGCCGCAGATGGGAAGAATTACAATGTGACCTACTACAATCTCGACATGATTCTTTCCATCGGCTACCGTGTACGGTCGCTTGTAGCATCGCGCTTCCGCCAGTGGGCAACAGAAAGGCTGGCAGAATATCTCTACAAGGGTTTCACCATGGACGATGAACGCTTGAAGCAACTGGGAGGCGGTGGATACTGGAAAGAGTTGCTGAACCGCATCCGTGACATTCGCTCATCGGAAAAGGTGATGTATCGACAGGTGCTTGACATCTATGCCACAGCTGTAGACTATGACCCTCGCTCAGATATGTCGGTGGAGTTTTTCAAGATAGTACAGAACAAACTCCATTTTGCGGCTCATGGTCATACTGCGGCAGAAGTAATCTACCAGCGATCCGATGCAGACAAGCCTGTCATGGGTTTGACCTCTTTCAAGGGAGACCATCCCACACTGCGTGATGCGAAGATTGCCAAGAATTATCTGGACGGCGAGGAACTGGAGATTCTCAACAACCTCGTTTCCGGTTATTTCGATTTAGCCGAGACTCAGGCCAAGAAGCATCGTCCTATGTATATGGCTGACTATATCGAGCATCTCGACCGCATCCTCTCTGCCAATGGTGACCCTCTTCTGCAAGGTGCTGGAAGTGTGAGTCACAGCCAGGCTATGGAAAAGGCGGAAACGGAGTACCGCAAATGGGAGGTCAAGACCCTTTCGCCCGTAGAGGAGGCTTACCTCGCCACCATCAAGATGTTGAACAACAAGGGTAAAGGAAAAAAATAAAGGTATGATGGAACTTCGACACTATATAGATGCATTTTCTTCCTTGCACACTGCAAAGGTGAAGGGACGCAAAGCTCCTCATAAGGCGGTGTTGCTACTGGCAATTATCGACCTTATAGAGGAAGAAGTCATCTTGGGGCAAGCACCGTGCAAGGTGCGGTCAAGACTTTGCTTGACAGAGATTTTATCACGCAAGATGATGGGGTATTTCAGTTATGCGACAAGTT
>NZ_JAIJHU010000077.1:0-10678 GCF_022723415.1 Barnesiella sp.
CTGTAAGAATTCTTACAGGCTTTTTTGTTTTGTCGGGGATAAATTTAAAAACTCTGTATCTTTCCCGGTATGATGGCGGTAGGCTATCTATGAATAAAAAATAGAGACCGTCTCTAAATATTTTGGTTTGAGGTGGGTAAAGATTTTTTCTTTTATCGTCTTTATGTATATAGTAATATCATGAAAATTGGTTTAGTTATGAATGTGAAACTCTTGAAGAATTTAGCTTTTTTAGGCTTGTTATCGTTTTCGGTTTTCCCTTCTTTTGCTTTGTCGAAGATTATTCCCGATGGAACAATTCCTTATAATATGGGAGTTCAGTTAAAAGGCGATACCGATGGCCCGGAAGATTTAGATCGTGTACAGGAATTAGGTATGAAGTGGGTAAGACGAGGGTTTATTTGGGAATCTATCGAACGAGAAAAAGGTGTTTATGATTTTAGTCAGTATGATCGTTTTGTAAACGATTGTGAGAAGAGAGGTTTGAAAATTATTGGCTGTATGGCTTTTAGTAATAAACTGTACGGGCATGTGAAAGACGAACCGGCTCGTTCGGCTTATGCCGATTTTGCAGCTGAGTTGGTAAAACACTATAAAGGGCGAAATATTATATGGGAGATATGGAACGAACCGAATACGATGACATTTTGGGGACGTCATGGGAAAGTCGGCAACTCCCCTCAGTATGCCCGGGAATATACAGATTTGGTACGGGCTGCCGTGCCGGCCATGAAAAAGGCCAATCCCGATTGTGTGATTTTGGCGGGTTCGGTTTCGAACATGTGGTCTGAGTCTTATAAATGGATGTCCTATTGTTTTGCAGATGGTATGTTGGATATCCATTGGGATATATGGTCGGTGCATCCTTATGGCGTGAAAGCTCCGGAGGATTACATGGAGGCATATTCTCATACTCGCAATTTAATGAAGAAAGCCGGTGGAGATACCGGACGTCTTTGGATAAATTCGGAGCGGGGTTTCCCTTTGGGAAAGGCCGAGGGATATGCAGGGGGCGATCCTTCTCTTGCGTATGAATATCAAGCGTGGCACGTGATTCGGCAATACCTTGTTGATTTATTAGAGGGGTTGCCTGTAACCATTTGGTATGAATGGGGTGGAAAAGAGGGATTTGCTTTATACCGTGCAGGAAATATGACTCCCGCCTATAATGCTTGTAAAACCTTTGTGAAAGAGTTAAGCGGATACAAGTTGGATTGCCGAATGAAGACAGAGAACAAGAGGGATTTCGTACTCCGTTTTATCGACAAGAACGGCAATGAAAAGTTGGTCGCTTGGACGGCTCCGGGAGTAATGGAAAGTCCTGATAAGATAGTGCCTCATTCAATAAAGATAGCGGTGGGAGATGTTTCTCCCCGATTGGTCACAACCGATTTATATGGTCGGACCGATATTGTAGAGGTGTCGAATGGAGTTATAGAGCCGTGCCTGACAGGGGCTCCGGTATATATTACTCTTCGATAAATAAGATGGAAATGATTTCTTGTTACGGTCGTCGGGGCATCTTTTGATTATATCGATGATTTTACTATGAGAGTAAAAATAAAAAAAATTGATTGTCTCCCGACAACCAATCTTCTTAACCTTAAATCTAATACCATGAAAAACACAGTGCAAATATACTGCTTTTATATGTTTTACAACATGTTTTCTGAAAAAATCATTCTTATTTTATGCTATTTTAATATTTGAGCTGCTGTTTTAAAGAAAAGAAATAAAAATGCCCCTGTAATACAGGGGCATTTTTATTTCTTTTGCGTTTTATTTTTATTGAATGTCGATGCTATTCAATAAGTCTACTTTCCCTTCATTTACCAGTTTCAGAATTAATTCGCCGAAAAGTGTGTTTTGCCAAGCGAACCAAGCCCGAGTGAAATTTTTAGGATCGTTTTTATGGAACGATTCGTGCATAAATCCTGTTCCGGCATCCGTTTTCATCAACATTTCTATGCACTCTTTTATTTCTTGATCATTTTGACTGGTAAATGCCTTCATCATAATACTCATAGGCCATACCATATCATAACCGATGTGGGGGCCTCCTATGCCTTCGCCGGCGCTACCTTTGAAGAAATAGGGGTTGTCTTCGCTCCATACGAATTTGCGGGTGTTTTGATAAATAGGATCGTTTATGTCCACATCTCCCAAATAGGGCATTGCCAGCAGGCTGGGAACATTGGCATCGTCCATCAGCAGTTGATTCCCGAATCCATCGACTTCGAAGGCATATATTTTACCGTATTTCGGGTGATTATAAACCGCATACTTTTGCAGGGCGGTTTCTACCTCTTGGGCCAGATCGGAACATTCTTTCGCTAGTTTCTCGTTGTGATTTACCTTCCGCAGGATTTCAGCAGATTTTCTCAATGAAGTTACGGCAAAGAAATTTGAAGGAACGAGAAATTGGAATGTCGTGGCATCGTCGGAGGGACGGAACGCAGAGATTATTAGTCCGACGGGTTTTACCGGATTCCCTAATCCGTTGTTGGTCATTGTATCGAGAGCTCTCTCTGTTTTACGTTGGAATTTGTAGGGGCCATTGCCTTCTTTCCGTTGCTGTTCTTTGAAAGTTCGCAGTACATTCGTAATGGCTTGTATCCATTCTTCGCCAAATACACTGGTATCACCGGTAACTTTCCAATATTGATAGGCTAACCTAATGGGATAACACAGCGAGTCTATTTCCCATTTGCGCTCGTGCAGTTCGGGTTTCATATCTGTCATGTCGGACATCCATTCCCCTCCGGTAGGACCCATGTTAAATGCGTTTGCGTATGGATCGATATTGATACATTTGAATTGGCGGTTGATGACCCCTGCCAACATTTTCTTTAATCGAGGGTCTTGGTTAGCCAATTGCACGTAGGGCCATACTTGAGCTCCTGAGTCGCGCAACCACATGGCGTGTATATCACCGGTATATACGAAAGTATCGTCGTCCCCATCGAAATGTACGGTCGTATCGAGTGTGTTCGGAAAACAGTTCTCAAACATCCAAGCCAGCCGGGCATTTGTCAATAAGGATTTTACTCGTTTGATTTGTTCTTCTACGGCGTTGGATACGAACAAGCGTTCTTGCGGACGGTTGCTTGTGTATTGTATCCGGGTGTTGTCTTGCTGTGCTGTCGCTACACGAGCTGTGGCTGCATGGGTATAGGAGAATCCATATCCGAGAGCCAGACATAAGCAACTTACTTTTGCAATAGATTTCATAAAAATATACTGTATGTATGGTTAATAAATAAAAATGTGTATCAGTTATAATTGGGAAATCGACGTATATCGTTTTAGTTTTTATCGCATACTGCCAACTTGACCATTACAGGGAAATGGTCGGACGGTATGCGAGATTCGTATCTTCTGATTGAGATTTCTTCGGGACAATCTTTTACCGAGGCTTTTTGAGCGCCTTCTTTCATACGACGATAGCTGTCGGTGAGAACGCCGTATTTCAGAATATGGAATGTAGGCGTTACAAACACATGGTCGATTCGGCTTTCGGTGTAGTTGTCAGAGTCGAAACCGTTGAATGTGCCGTTGATCGCATAACGCAAGTCGGCTACTTCGAATGCGTCGCGGAGTATTCCACTTTTTGTTAAGGCGAGGTAGGAGCGATGAGTCTGGTCTACATTGAAATCTCCGGTGAGTAAAGCTGGTAGATTTTCGCCTATTTCTTTCATTTTTTGTTGTACGAGCAAAGCGCTTTCTACTCGGGCTTGTTTCCCTATATGGTCCATGTGGAGATTGAAAAAGAGAAATTCAAATCCGGTTTCTTTGTATTTGAAATGTCCCCAAGTGCAGATTCTCGGTAAAACCGCATCCCAGCCGACGCTCGGTTTTTCAGGTGTCTCCGATAGCCAAAAGTCTCCGTGTTCCAATAATTCGAATTTATCGATTCGGTAAAAAATGGCTGCATGTTCGCCTTCCTTTTTTCCATCATTACGCCCCACGCCTATGTAATCATATTTCGGGAGGCTCGTTTTCAGGGAGTCTAATTGATGTCTGAGCCCTTCTTGTGTCCCAAAAATATCGAATTCATGAAACTGTACCAGCCCGGCTATGATGGGGCATCTATTTCCCCAACCGTCTCCTTGCAACGAATCGGCGCTGTTTGCGTTCCTCAGGTTATAGGAGGCTGCGGTAAATGTGGTTTTTTTATCGGGTTGACAACCACATAACAGTATGATTATTACGGATAGGATACCTATGCTATTCTTACAGTTCATATATGATATTGATTTGTCTTTCCAAAAGTACTACATTTTATTCATTCGCCAAAGAGAAAGAATAAGGCACAGTTTCTTTGGTTGAGCCTCGTTTCAAATTGGGTTCGTTGTCCATGAGGAATTGTATTTTCCCGCCTTCTACCAAGACGTTGTGCTTGAAATAATTGAGTGTGTGGTTCTTTCCGTTGAGTTTTATCGAACGAATATATTTGTTTGTTGCGCTATTGTTTTTGGCCTCGATGGTCAGGCACTTCCCGTTTTCCAGATGCAGCTTTGCCTCCTTGAATAATGGTGTCCCGATAATATATTGGTCGGTTCCGGGACAGACAGGATAGAATCCGAGAGCCGAGAATATGTACCAAGCCGAGGTTTGTCCGTTGTCTTCGTCACCACAATATCCGTCGGGAGTGGCGGAATAGAGTTTTTCCATGATATCCCTCACCCGATATTGCGCTTTCCACGGCTCTCCCGAGTAGTTATACAGATATACCATGTGTTGTATGGGCTGATTGCCGTGGGCATATTGTCCCATGTTCATCACTTGCATTTCCCTCATTTCATGTATGACTCCCCGGCTTTTGATTCCTAAGTAGCTGGGTATGACGAAAACCGAGTCCATCATGTGGTTGAATGCTTCGTTGCCCCCCATCAAGTCTATGAGTCCTTGCGGGTCGTGGAACACGCAGAAACTCCAATGCCAACTGTTCCCTTCGCAAAAATCGCCGCTCCAATCCGTGGCGCTGAAACGAGGATTGAATTTTCCCCGATCGTCTTTCCCGACCATGAGTTTTTCCGACGGGTTGTACACATTTTTATAGTTTAGGCTTCGCTGTTTATAAATCTCTATTTCGCTATCGGGTTTTCCCAATTTCTTACCGAGGGTATAAATGCACCAGTCATTATAGGCATATTCCAATGTGCGAGCGACATTTTGTCCCACACCGATATTATTGGGTACATATCCCAACCGGTTGTACGCTTCGAAAGCGACTCTTCCCGATGCCGTGCCTTTCAGGTGGTTGTTCGCTCCGTGTTTCAAAGCCTCCCATAACAGTTCTATGTCATAGTCTTGCAAGCCTTTGATATAGGCATCGGCGACAACCGAGGCCGAGTTGTTTCCAACCATACAATCCCGATGTCCCGGGCTGGCCCATTCGGGTAAAAATCCACTTTCTTTGTAAGCGTTGACTAATCCCTCTTGCATTTTTTCGTTCATCGAGGGATATATTAGATTTAACAGCGGGAATAGAGAGCGGAAGGTATCCCAGAATCCGGTGTCGGTAAATAGGTAACCGGGTAATACTTGTCCATTGTAAGGGCTGTAATGAATGGTTTCACCCTCGGCATTTATTTCGTAAAATGCTCGTGGAAAAAGAACCGACCGGTATAAACAGGAATAAAACGTACGCAAATTGTCGATGTCGTTGTCTTTAATTTCAATTTTGGATAATATTTCGTTCCAACGGTTCTTTCCTTCTTCTGTTAAACGGTTGAAATCTCCATCGCCGAGTTCCTGCAAATTCAATTCCGCCTGCTCGAAACTGATGAAAGACGAGGCTACTCGTGCGTGTATTTGTTCTCCTTTGTGTGTGGAGAAACCGATAATACCGCCTGCATGGTTTCCTTCGATTTCGGTTTGGTTGGTCTTGATGGCATTGTCGAGAGCCACGGCGGTGAATTGAAACGGTTTGTCGAAAACAATGATAAAATAGTTCTTGAAATTTTCGGGAACGCCCCCCGAATTCCGGGTGGAATATCCGATGATTTTATTCTCTTCGGGTATGATTTTTATATAAGAGCCCTTGTCGAAAGCGTCGACGATAACATATGAATTTTGCTCCTCGGGAAATGTGAAGCGGAATAAAGAGGCTCGTTCCGTTACCGTCATTTCTGTGGTGACATCATGGTCGGCCAAATATACTTTATAATAGTAAGGTTTAGCTATCTCGGCTTTATGAGAGAACCAACTGGCACGTTGGTTCTGTTCGAACACGACTCCTCCGGTTACCGGCATAAGGGCGAATTGCCCGTAATCGTTCATCCATGGACTGGGTTGGTGGGTCTGTTTGAACCCTTTTATTTTGTCGGCATTGTATGTATATGTCCAACCGTCGCCCATATCTCCGGTTTGCGGAGTCCAGAAGTTCATACCCCACGGCATTGCAATAGCTGGATAGGTATTTCCGGTGGACAGTTCGAATTTCGATTGGCTCCCTACGAGAGTGTTTACGTAATCTACGGGGGAATTGTTTGCGAGAACGGGTAGATAAAAAAAGATAGTGTTGATGAAAGATAATTTGAAAATGACAGAAAATTTGTTCATCTTATCAGGTGTTATGTTAATATGATCGGTTCGATGCACATTCATTCGTAAGAAATCATAACGAATCCTTATTTGGGGGTTATTAGTGGCGTGGAATAAAATATGGTTCAAATATACGCATAAGTGAGTGCACCGCCAAATTTATTTGACCTCTGCACTCACCTTTTGCTATCTTTAAGTTGAAACTCGAAGATACTTCCGCTCGGCCGAATAAAATTAAAGCGAGCTTTGTTTTGCTCTGCTCCCGCTTATACGTATCTTTGTACTCTAATATGGCAAGGATTCTTTCAATAGATTACGGAAGAAAGCGTACGGGCATAGCGGTGACAGATCCGTTGCAAATTATAGCAAACGGATTGACAACCGTGGCATCGTCGCAGTTGATCGATTTTCTCACGCAGTATATGCAGCGAGAGTCGGTCGAACGGGTCGTCGTGGGGCTGCCACGGCAGATGAATAACCAGCCGTCCGAGAGTATGCGCTATATAACCCCTTTTGTCAACCGGTTCAAAAAACTTTTTCCCAATGTGCCGATAGAGTTTTTTGACGAGCGGTTCACTTCGGTTTTGGCTCATCGGGCGATGATCGACGGAGGCTTGTCCAAAATGGCTCGGCGAAATAAGGAGCTGGTTGATGAGATAAGTGCGACGATAATTCTGAGGGATTATTTGGAAAGTAAAAAACAATAAGATATGGTACTACCTGTTTATCTTTACGGGCATCCCGTAATTCGTAAGGAGACCGAAGAGATCGATGCTTCTTACCCTCAGCTGAAAGAGCTGATTGAAAATATGTATGAGACGATGTATGCTGCCGAAGGTATCGGGCTGGCAGCTCCGCAGATAGGACTTTCTATCCGGTTGATCGTTATCGATGTAAATCCTATGGCCGAGTATTTTCCCGAGTGCGCCGATGTGAAGCTGACCTTGATAAATCCGGTTCTCGAAGTATTGGAGGACGGGTCGAAGGAGACCCGGGAGGAGGGCTGTCTCAGTCTGCCCGGTATTCACGAGCCGGTTCCCCGTATCGAGAAGATTAGGTTGAAATGGCTCGATGAGAATTTTCAACCTCACGACGAGGTTATCGAGGGGTATCTTGCACGAGTGGTTCAACACGAATACGACCATTTGGAAGGGAAGGTCTTTATCGACCGAATCTCGCCCATTCGCAAGCAATTGATAAAATCGAAGTTGACCAATATCATTAAAGGGAAAGTACGCTGCGACTATCGCGTGAAAGCGACTCCCTTGAAAAAATAAGTTTTACTCTTTAATTCTATCTTTTTTATATGGCAGACGATAAAAAAATCATATTCTCGATGGTGGGGGTGAGCAAGATGTTCCCTCCGCATAAACAAGTGCTCAAAGATATTTATCTCTCGTTTTTTTACGGGGCGAAAATTGGTATTATCGGTCTCAACGGGTCGGGTAAGTCTACGTTGTTGAAGATTATTGCCGGAGTGGAGAAATCGTATCAGGGCGAAGTGGTATTCTCGCCGGGGTATTCGGTGGGGTATCTCGAACAGGAGCCCAAACTCGACCCTGAAAAAACAGTAAAAGAGGTCGTACAAGAAGGGGTGCAACCTATTCTCGACTTACTGGCAGAATATGAAAAGGTAAACGAGTCGTTCGGTGATCCCGACGTACTCGAAAACCCGGACAAGATGGAGGCTTTGATCGCTCGTCAAGCCGAATTGCAAGATCACATCGATGCCTCTGATGCGTGGAACATAGACAATAAATTGGAACGGGCGATGGATGCGCTTCGCTGTCCGCTTGAGGATCAACTCGTAAAATTCCTTTCGGGAGGAGAGCGTCGTCGGGTGGCATTGTGCCGTCTGTTGTTGCAACAGCCTGATATTTTGTTACTCGACGAACCTACCAACCACCTCGATGCCGAGTCGATCGATTGGTTGGAACAGCATTTGCAGCAATATCCCGGTACGGTTATTGCCATTACCCACGACCGTTATTTCCTCGACCACGTGGCCGGGTGGATTCTCGAACTCGATCGGGGCGAAGGTATTCCCTGGCAGGGAAATTATACCTCGTGGCTGGAACAGAAAACCAAACGTATGGAGATGGAGGAGAAACAGGCGAGCAAGCGGCGTAAGACTCTCGAACGGGAATTGGAATGGGTTCGTATGGCTCCCAAAGCCCGACAGTCGAAAGGTAAAGCCCGCTTGAACTCGTACGATAAGCTATTGAATGAAGACCAAAAGGAACGAGAGGAAAAACTCGAAATCTTTATTCCCAACGGGTCTCGTCTAGGTAACAAGGTTATTGAGGCTCACGGAGTCGCTAAGGCTTTTGGTGACAAATTGCTTTTCGATAATCTCGATTTCGTATTGCCTCCCAATGGTATCGTGGGCGTGATAGGACCGAATGGAGCCGGAAAAACCACGCTGTTCAAACTGATTATGGGACAGGAGGCTTGCGACAAAGGAACTTTCGAAGTGGGCGAGACCGTGAAGATCGCTTATGTGGACCAGACCCACAAAGATATAGACCCTGCCAAGACGGTCTATCAGGTCGTTTCGGGCGGACTCGAAACGTTCCGCATGGGTGGTCGGGATATGAACGCTCGTGCCTACCTCTCCCGCTTCAATTTTACGGGAGCCGATCAGGAGAAACTCATCGGGGTGCTTTCCGGTGGAGAACGTAATCGTCTGCATTTGGCTATGGCTTTGAAAGAGGAGGGTAATGTACTCTTGCTCGACGAACCTACCAACGACATCGATGTAAACACTTTGCGGGCATTGGAAGAAGGTCTTGAAAATTTTGCCGGTTGTGCCGTTGTAATTTCTCACGACCGCTGGTTTCTCGATCGTATCTGTACCCATATACTTGCTTTCGAAGGCGATTCGAAAGTGTTCTATTTCGAAGGTTCTTATTCGGAATACGAGGAAAATAAGAAAAAGCGTATGGGCGATGTGGAACCACATCGGGTACGTTATCGCAAACTTATGGAATGATCAATTTGTTTTTTATAGAAGAAGCGGCGAACCCACAGGCGGGCTTGCCGTTTCTTTGTTATAGGAGGACGGTTGTAGGCTACTTATCTATAATTTGTCGATGAACTTTGTTATAATTCTTTTTTTTTAATAGTATGACGATATATTTTACTAATTTTGCATTGAATCTCAATGGAATGAAATTTATTCGTTGAGAGGACATATTGGAGAAGATGGTGTGAGCTTATTAAAAAATAGCTCGGAATAATGTTAGTTTGTGTTTCGACTTATTTTTTGAAATGCGGTTCCATCTTCGAAAAGGTGTTATTGAAGTTGTCTTCTACATTCAAACTTGGCCGTCTGAAACAAGATGAAGATAATCGCAGTAGCACCTGCATCGATTGCTCGTATATCTGCCGAGAGGTGGATTTATATAGCAATAACGGTGTGGGGCTGTTGTTTATCTATCTTGTGGGTAAGCCAAGACCTGAATGTAGGATAAACATGATACAATCCTCACACCTTTTTTATAGAGAATTAGACCATTTAGGGGATTGAGGGTCATAAAATCTTAGTATTATGATTGGAGTTAGATTTAGTGAAAACAAGTGTTGTCGTAATTCCCAATGCAAAAAAGTTTTATGGTTGAGTATGTTGTTATTGACATCGTTTATTATCGGCTGTGAAGATCAGGAGCGGAATAATGTAACATGGGGGTGGGGATCTTTGGTGGAAAGATATTCTTTTCTCTCTGACTTTCCTGCATATGATGGGGGAATAGCGAAATATGATTACCAAGAAGTGGAAGATAGCGTATTGTTGTATGTTGTTTTGGATTATGTAGATAAACCGTTTGTCGTTGCTTATTTTAAAAAGTTAGAAGATTCGGGATTTGAGATGAAAAGTGATTTAAGGATTTATAAAAAGTATAAAGAAAATCAGAATTATAAATTGATAGTTGAAGTTGATATAATGTCTATAACATTTAAGAAAATACCTTTGACGAAGGAGCCACCGATGGATCAGTCAGACGAATTGGCTCTGTCGACCTTCGAAGGGATCGACGGAGCGACGGCGGGTAACTATCGGGCAGTCATCTCGTGGTATGGAGCATCGTTCCCGTTGACATTCGACGTGATGTGCGGCAACGGTATGGTA
>NZ_JAIJHU010000021.1:0-46289 GCF_022723415.1 Barnesiella sp.
CGGGGATTATAATCCCCGGCTCTATCTATTTATTTATAGAAAAATTTGCTCGCTTAAATTGGGTTTGTTCCCCAGCCGCCACCTAATACTTTATACAAATTCACCATAGCAAGATACTCGTCTCTTACAGCATTACTCAAACCGATTTGAGCATCGAAAAAATTTCGATGGGCATCTAAAACATCGATGTAACGAATAACTCCGTTGAAATATTGTAATTGTGCTAGATCTACATACTTTTGAGCTGCTTCAAAAAGATTGAGTTGAAGTTCCGATGTTCGTCTTTTTTTCTGATAAGTTATCACGGCATCATTTACTTCTCGGAAAACTTCAAGAACCTTTTGTTCATAGGCGAAACGTTTTTCGTCATAGGCTGCCAATGACGCTTTATATTGGGCTTTCTTCTTTCCAAAGGTTAATAAAGGAGCTACGAGATTGCCAGACACATAGGAGAATGGAGATTCGAAAAAACCTTTTAATTCATCGTTTTCAAGCCCTCCGACTAAACTTATAGTTAATCGTGGAAACCGATCGGCATATGCAATCCCTACTGCCGCCATAGCAGCTTGTAGCTGTTGCTCTGCTTGACGCACATCGGGCCTTCGTTGCAGTAGGGTAGAGGGAAGCCCGATAGGTATATTTTCGGGTAAACTTACATTTAAGTCGAATTCTCCTCGTTCCACTTTCGACGGATATTCTCCGGCTAATACCGCAATTTGATTTTCTTTCAATGCGATTTTTTGCTCCAACTCGGGGATAAGAGCCGAAGCACTGGCCAGTTCTACTTGTGCTTGTTGATAAGCTGTCTCGGAAGTGAGACCACCTTCGAATCGTAATCGGGCTTGATTGACACTTTCTTCACGAGTTTTTACGGTTTGTAAAACAATTTCAAGTTCTTGATCCAATGCAACTAATTCGAAATAGGCGGTCGCTGTTTCGGCAATTAGGGTCATTTGCATGGCTCGTGCAGCTTCCACGGAGGCTAAGTACTCCGCCGCACCCTTTCTTTTTCCCCAACGTAGGCTCCCCCATAGGTCTATTTCCCAACCTAATGAGGCTTTAAGACTAAATTCGGGATCTTTTGTGAACTTTTCACCGTAATAATCATTGGTTTCGTGATCTGCGAAAAGTTGAGCTCCGATAGTTGGCCAACTAGATGCTTTACTCACGCGGTATAATTCTTCCATTTGCCTGATATGAGCTTCTGCGGCCTGCATATTCCGATTATTTCTTAACGTCTTTTTAATTAATTTGCTAAGAGTCGAATCGGAATAGAGTTCCCACCATGACATATCGGCAATGGTTAATGTATCGTTTTCTCCTGCAATAATTTCATCTGGTAAATTCAGTTCGGGAGCCTGACAGCGTTTTTGTATAGAACAACTACTTAAAATGAATGCTGTCACCAATATATATATGAAAACTTTCATCTGTTTCATCGTTTCATCATTTTAGATTTTAACTTGTAAACCCATACGAAAAGAAGGGGAACAAAAATAATGCCTACGGTAATTGCCACAATCATACCGAAAAATACGCCTGTACCGATACCTTGACGACTGGCCGATCCCGGACCGCTGGCAAAGACAAGAGGTAACATACCTAATATAAAGGCCAAAGAGGTCATTACGATAGGTCGGAATCGTAAGTGTGCGGCTTTGATTACAGCATCCACTGCATTATTTCCTTTCTCAACTTCGTCTTTGGCAAATTCTACGATAAGAATTGCATTTTTGGCGACTAATCCCACCAACATAACCAAGCCGATTTGGAAATAAATATTATTTTCAAGGCCACATATCCAGTTTCCTAAATAGGCTCCGACTCCTGCTATCGGAAGAGATAATATAACTGCTATTGGGATAGACCAACTTTCGTATTGAGCTGCAAGGAATAAGAAGACAAAAAGTAATGCTAAGGCCAATATGTAGGCTGTCTGACCACTTACATGTTTTTCCTGATAGGAAAGTCCGCTCCATTCGACGCCAATGTTTTTAGGCAAATGCTTGCTTGCTATTTCTTCGAGTATAGCCATCGCTTGTCCCGAACTATAACCCGGGGCCGCTTCTCCCGATATAGTTGTGGAGGTGAACATATTGAACCGACGAATAGTCCCCGGACCTGTTGTATACGAGGTTGTACCAAGAGCGGTAATAGGTATCATGGCGTTATTGCTTCCTTTGACGAAGAAGAGCCCCAAATTATCTTTATGTGCTCTATACGGTGCTTCGGCTTGGATATATACACGGTAGATTCTGTTGAACATATTGAAATCGTTCACATAGATCGACCCCGTAAATGTTTTGAGCGTAGAAAAAATATCGGCTATTTTTACTCCGAGCATTTGGGCCTTGTCCCGATCTACATCAAAATAAAGCTGAGGTATATCGTTTTGAATAGAAGACGATAAACCGCTTATCTCTTTTCGTTGAGAGGCATAATAAAGTAATGTGTCGGCGGCTCGTTGTAAATCGGCATAACTCGCATCGCTTCGTGCTTCGAGCACCATTTCGAAACCGCCCGAACTACCTAATCCCGGAATAACGGGAGGAGTACTCAAATAAACTTTACTTTCGGGATATTTTTTTAATTCTTCACGAATTTCCTCCATAATATCTCGGAGATTCGACGATTTGCGATCTTCCCAGGGTTTTAGAATGACCGTTAATTGACTTCGAGATTGGTTCGTACCGACACGGGGACTAGATCCTGTCACATTGAGTATATACTCTACGTCTTCACGAGACATTAAATAGTTCATGGCTCGTTCAGTTACATGGCGTGTCCTTTCCAATGTAGCGCCTTCCGGTAATTCTAACTCAACGGTAAAATACCCTTGATCTTCCTGTGGCATAAAACTTTGAGGAACTATTTCGTTAAGAACCCATATCGCTATCAGAGATATACCGAAAGCTGCTACTACTCTACGAGCATGCTTCAATCCTTTTCGAATGAGTTTCTCGTAAAGTCTATTGCCTCGTGCTAACCATAAGTTTATGTAACGAAAAAGTTTGTTTTTCTTTTTGCCTGAATCCGGTTTGAGCAGTAAAGCACACATGGCGGGACTCAAAGTTAGTGCGACTAATGTCGAAATAAGGACCGAAACGGCAATAGTAATCGTGAATTGACGGTACAATTGACCTGTAATACCGGCCAAAAAGCTGACCGGGACGAATACGGCACATAACACCAACGAGGTAGCGATAATGGCACTACCCAATCCTTGCATGGCTTTTTTGGTAGCTTCGTAGGGACTAAGATGTTCCTCATTCATGATTCGTTCTACATTCTCGACTACGACTATGGCATCGTCGACCACGATTCCGATAGCAAGGATTAAACCCAAAAGGGTCATCATATTGAGTGAGAATCCGAACGCAAGCATGATTCCGAATGTTCCTATCAACGAAATAGGTACAGCTATAACCGGGATAAGTGTAGCTCTCCAATTTTGTAGCGAGAGAAATACAACCAAGATAACCAAAATCAGGGCTTCGAAAAGCGTATGGTAAACCTCGTTTATGGATTGGGAAATATAAGAGGTCATATCGAAGGGAATTTCATAAGTAATACCCTCCGGGAAGTTACGACTAATCTCCTCCATCTCTTTCTTCACAGATTCAGCGACCTCCATTGCGTTGGCTCCCGGTAGCATGTTGATATTAAGCACGGCCGCATTACCTCCGTTTATTCCGCTTTCCGTGTTGTAAGATTGTGCTTCGAGAGAGATGCGAGCGACATCGCGCAAACGAATCAAAGAACCGTCGGGATTAGCCCGTATGACAATGTCCTCAAATTCTCCTACGGAAGATAATCGCCCTTGTGCTATGATAGGAGTCGTTATATCGATGTCGGAAATCGGTTGCTGACCCAATACTCCGGCGGCCGATTCCCGATTCTGGTCTTTCAATGCCTTTTGTAAATCGTCCACTGTAAGTCCCAGATTAGCCAAGCGGTCGGGTTGAACCCATATCTGCATAGCGTAATAACGGCTACCGACATTCGATACGCTACCCACTCCTTTGACCCGTCTCAACATGTCCAACACATTGAGCGTGGCATAATTACTGAGGTATATTTCGTCGAATTTCGGATCGTTAGAGCGTAAAGTGACAGTCATTAATCGACTGGAAGCCTGTTTTTCCACGGAAATTCCGTTTTGTACTACTTCGGCTGGGAGACGAGCTTCGGCCTGTTTCACGCGGTTTTGTATCTCAACGGCTGCTAAATCCGGGTCGGTCGATATGTCGAATGTGATTGTTGCCGAAAAACTTCCTGAATTGCTGTTCGTTGATTCCATGTAAAGCATGCCGGGCGTACCATTCAATTCCTGCTCGATGGGAGTGGCGACAGCTTGGGTGACCGTCTGTGCGCTAGCTCCCGGATAAGAGGCCGATACTTTGACTACCGGAGGAACAATTTGGGGGTACTGGTCTATCGGGAGTAAAAAAAGACCTAATACACCGACGATAACGATAACAATTGAAATAACAATTGAAAATATGGGTCTGTCGATAAAGAAGTCCGATTTCATAACATACTAATTTTTAGAATGGTCTTCTTGTTCAGCCCGATAAGTCGAGGGGATAACTTTATCTCCATGAGTGAGTTTATGAAATCCTTCGACCACTATATTTTCGTGGGGAACCAAACCTCGTTCGATAATGACATTGTTTCCTACTTCCGGTCCCAATTCGACCATACGCCTTTCTGCAATACTATCGGCTCTTACGACGAATATGTAAGCGCCCCCCTTTTCAATCGCGATTGCTTTATTGGGGACTACGACTGCCGCTTCCCGAACATCGAGCAGTAACCTTACTTTGGTGAACTGCCCCGGTAATAATATATGTTCGGGGTTGGGCATTTCGGCTCTTACTGAGAATGTACCGGTTTGAGGATCGACTTGTGGATCGGCAAAATCAACTATTCCCCGCTGAGGATAAGGCGAATTGTCGGGTAAAGTAATAGTAATGTAAGGCTCCCACGTTCGGGTCGTGTCTTTTTGCCCTAAATTAACGTTACGGGCTTTGCTTTTCAAATAATCGAGTCCGGTCATACTGAAATCGACACGAACGGTATCGCTCTTTACAACCGTAGCCAGTAACGATTGCCCGCCGGGGCCGACAAGTGTTCCTATATCGACGTTACGTTCCGATATATATCCCGAGATAGGGGAGCTCACAGTCGTATAACCCAATGCTGTTTCGGCTTGGGTTAAATCGGCCTCGCTCATCTCTACTTCGGCTTTTGCACTTTCATAAGAAGCGATGGCGTTATCTAAATCGAGTTGGCTGGCTGCATTTTGTTGATACAAAGGTCTGATGCGCTCCAAGTCTCTCTCGGCTTTCAATGCCAACGCTTTGTTTTTGTTTAGCTGAGCTTTAGCTTTATTTGCTCGAGCTTGATACTGTTTGGGGTCGATTATAAAAAGGGGTTGTCCTTTTTTTACATAAGTACCCTCGTCGAAAAGCATTTTTTCAAGGAACCCTTCTACCCGGGCCCTTATTTCAACGAATTGCTGAGCACGAATGCGGCCTACATATTCCCCGTAAATTTCCACATCGTCCGTAACAACAGGCTCGACTTCGACTATCGGTAGGTCGGGACCCGGAGGTGCGGGACGCAGTAACCAATATAATCCTCCGCTTAATAGGAGAATACCTGCCCCCACATACAACCATACCCGGGGAGAAATACGACGAATCTTTTCACTAAGCCGTAAAGCGTAGTTGCCGATATTTTTAGCGGCTTGTCGAATATTTTCAAATGAAATTTTTATCATAAAGTCAAGAAACTTTTTGGAGTAAATACACAATAATCCTGATATGAGAATGGAATAGTCCGCAAAAGTACTCTTTTTTCTTCAAATACGCCTTTTTTGTGACAATATTTAGATATTAAACATAATGCGGAAGGGGACGGTTCTGTGCCGGATAGGGATTCCGATAATAAATAAGAAATGCTGTTTGGGAGGGAATCATAGATAGTTTCTAAAAAGTGTAATCTTTGGAGTGATTTGTATTTGTTTATAAACCAAATAGATATATACTTGCTCCAATTGGTTCTACTACTATTTTCTTCAAGGGAGCAAAAAAAAAATTCCATTTTTCACTAGGGATTGTTTTTGATTTGGGGTTATATAATATATAACAAAAAAATTATAGAGATACTTATTGATTCATGAAAAAACATTAAAGGATCCATGAAAAAGTACATATCTGTTTTTTTTGATAGTTTGAAGTATCATTTACGAATGGTGAGGCATGTCGTTTTATCAGAATCCCGACTACGTCGCAGTTTATAGGAAGCATTTTGAAGTTTATCCATTTTTAATATAAAAAACATTAGCCTATGGAAATAAGAGAGACTATTTTTTAGAATTAAAATGAGAGAGGAGAATTATTTTTTTAGTATTCGAATACCTATAATACACGTATGTATAGAAGAAATCTAAAAGCAATTATTGTAGCTTTCGTACTGGTTTCTGGTTTTGGAATCGGTACTGCTGCGCATGTCAGCGCAGCTGATACGATGTCGCCACAAGGAGCGGCACAATCGAAGAGTGTAAATCAAAATGTTGCCACGGGGACAAAAGTGGTAACGGGTACAGTTACCGATCCGTCGGGAGAGACTCTTATCGGCCTCACGGTAAAAGTTTCCGGTACAAATGTGGCCGTAGCGACAGATCTCGATGGTAACTACTCGATCAAGGTTCCTGCGGGGAGTAACGAATTGGAGTTTTCCTACATCGGTTATCAAACCATCAAGCGCGCTATCAACGGGCAGAGCAAGATAGATGTAGTTATGCAGGACAATTCCGAGGTGCTCGACGAAGTCGTTGTAACCGCCATGGGTATCACCCGTAAAGAATCGTCTTTGACCTATGCGACCCAAGAAATTAAGGGAGATGATTTAATGAAGGTGCAAGATGCCAACTTCGTGAACTCGCTTCAAGGGAAAGCAGCCGGTGTAACTATCACTCAAAGTGCCGGTGGAGCCGGTGGTACTTCAAAAATCCTTTTGCGTGGTAATAAGTCGGTTATGGGTAACAACAGCCCCTTGATCGTTATCGACGGTATACCTATGACTAACCAAGTCGGTGGAGCGGCTTCTTCTTGGGCTGGTGGCGAGAGCCTCACTTATTCGAGTTCTTCGGAGGGTGGGGATGCTCTTTCCTTGATTAATCCCGACGATATCGAGAGCATCAACATTTTGAAGGGTGCTAATGCGGCTGCTCTTTACGGTAGTGCTGCGGCCAACGGCGTGCTTATGATTACGACCAAGAAAGGTAAAGAGGGTCGTGTATCGGTAAGTGTCAATTCTAATGTGACTTTTGAAAATCCGTTGGTACTTCCTCAGATACAGAATGTATATGGTGCAAATGTAAATCTGGCAGCCAGTACTCTTACTACTGAAAGTTGGGGCAAAAAGATTTCTGAAATGACACCCGAGGAGCTCAATTACAGTGGAGCTAAGTTGCGTAATTATGCAAAAGACGATATTTCCGACTTTTTCGAGACAGGTGCGACTTACAACAACTCGGTATCGGTAAGTGGTGGTACTGAGAAAGTACGTTCCTATTTCTCTTATGCCAACTCCTACGCCGACGGTATGGTTCCCAATAATACTTATCAACGAAATACTTTTTCATTCCGTCAGAGTTATTCTTTGTTCAACAAGAAGTTGAATGTCGATTTGTCATTGAACTATGTGCATGCGCAGACAAAGAATCGTCCGGGCGGAGGTACGGTCATGAACCCGTTATATGATTTGTATCGTATGCCGCGTAACATCGATATGGATTATTATAAGAAAAATTATCGAGGAGAAGGCACGTGGACTTCAAACATCTACGGATATTATAATGATCAGAAACAGTGGGTTCCCGATGGTACTATTGAGTTATCTGGACCGATGCAACAATGGGCCTATTTTTCACCGGGTAACAATAATCCCTATTGGATAACGAATGCCAATAAAGGACAGACCGAGGAGGAAAGAGCCTATGGATATATTACGGCAAGCTATGAAATCATTCCCGGCTTGAAGATACAAGGCCGTTTGAACATGGACCGTGCCAAGTATAAAGGATTTACAAAGAGAATGGCCACTACGCAAAACGTAGCCGCTATCGAGGACTATGGTATGTATGGACAGGATCTCATTTGGAGCAACGATGTCTATGTCGATGCCATGTTGAGTTACAACAAGGAAATCAAAGATTTCTCTGTATCGGCATCGGCCGGTTGGGTGGGACACACCGTTAAAGGAGAGACCCAAAAGTTGTGGACGAGAGCCACCTATTTCTCCTATACCGACATGAATCAGCTACCGACCCGTATTAACTTCTTTGAGCCTCTGGCGTCATGGGGAGGAAGCAATATGAATGAGTATTCCTTGTCTTCCAACTGGGATAAAGGTCTTTTCTTTACGGGACAAGTAGGATACAAAGATTATGTCTATTTGGAAGGTAGCTATCGCCAAGACTGGTATCGGGCTTTCAAACAATTCGAATATCGGGGTACTCCCGATAATTATGGCTATTTCTCGGTCGGAGCCAATACGTTAATGCATCGCTACATTTCTTTGCCCGAATTTATTACACACTTGAAACTCCGTGCTTCTTACTCCGAAGTAGGTAACTCTATTCCTAATGAGGTGTTTAATAAAGGTAAAGCTGATTTAGCAACCGGAGCGATCGCTTCGTCTACCTATGGCTATTTCGATAATCCTATTCCCGAAACTTCAAAATCATTCGAAGCCGGATTCGATGTATCGTTCTTCGATAGTTCGTTGAACTGGGATTTGACGTATTATCACACGGGATTGTATAATAACTATTTCCTACAAGCTACTACGGGAGGTAAGTCCAAACCTGTAAATACCGGTTTGATTCGTAATCAAGGTATCGAAACCACCGTTTCCTATTCGTTGGGCTTTGCCAAAGATTGGATGTGGCGTACTTCGGTGAATTTCTCGTACAACGACAACAAGATTGTAAAGACATTCAAAGATGAGCAAGGAAAGTCGTCTAAGCTCGAACAAAAAATTGCCGGTGGTAATATTGTGGTAAGGTACGACGAAGGCGGTTCTTACGGCGATATGTATGCCCTCGATTTTCGTCGCAATGACGATGGTAGTATTTATTTAAGTTCTAACGGAGCACCTCAGTTAAGTAACAATAGTTATGTCTACTTGGGCAATATGAATTCTAAATTCCAATTGGGATGGGGAAATACGATTTCTTGGAAAGACCTTTCTCTTTATTTCTTGGTGAGCGGTCGTATCGGTGGCAAGGTCATCTCATTGACCGAGGCTTATCTCGATTATCAAGGTGTATCTAAGCGAGTGGGAGATGCTCGTTTGGCAGCCGAAGCAAATCCCGATTTACAATGGAACGGAAAGCCGGCTATGGTAATGCCAGACGGTAATTTGGCTCCTATTGAAGAATATTACAAAGCAGTAGGTGGTAATATGTTTGGTTCGCAATATGTTTATGATGCCACCAATTTCCGTCTGGCAGAACTTTCGTTAGGTTATTCTTTCCATAATCTTTTTGGAGGAGTTATCAGTAACCTCTCGTTGTCAGTCGTAGGCCGCAACTTGTTCTTCATCTATAAGGATGCTCCGGTCGATCCCGATATCGCCCTCTCTACCAAAAACGGTTTGGGTGCGTTCGATATCTTCAATATGCCGGCAACCCGTTCGGTCGGTGTGAATTTGAAAATTGATTTTTAGTAGTAAATAATGAATAGATATATGAAAAAAACTGTTTTAGCGGCATTTGGTGCATTGCTTTCTGTTGTGAGCTTGCACTCATGTTTAGATTTCGATATGCCCACCGATACCTTTACTGGTGGTGATACCGAATTGGATCCGATAGTCTACAAAGGTAAAGCCGATAGTATAGATTATAGAAAAGAGATTTCAGAAGAAGGTTTTGCGTTTGCCGAGAAAGAATTAAACAATTATTTCTTTCAATTACAAACGGTACAATATTGTATGAGAGGAGGAAAAGAAGGCCAGCTTCCCGGAGCTCACCAATATCAATATGTGTATAATATAACCGTCGATAACTATGCCGGCTATTTATGCGTTCCTCATAACTTCTCACATGGGGGAGACGGTATTTTATCTTCTACTTACTATTACAATCGAGGATATTGCGATGGCCCTTATGGTGCTTTTCTCATGGTGAAAAACAATTTGGTGAACATGTTGAATCACCCTCATATCGACTCTATCCCCGAGATGAAAGCGATAGGACTATTGCTTTACAATTATTCGGCACAGGAGATGGTCGACCTGTATGGCTCTATCCCCTATGTGGACCACAAGAATAATAAGGAAACGAATCCATTTACCTTCAATAAGATGGCCGATATTTATGAAACTATCGTAGATAATCTGGATACGATCAATGCTTGTTTGAAACATTATGAGCAACGTCCGGGGTGGTACAAAAGTCGTTTGAATGGTATCTTGCAACAAAGTGACTGGGTAACGAAAGATTTTAGTATTGACACGTGGAGGCGTTTTGCCAATTCGTTAAAACTTCGTATGGCTATGCATATTGTGAAAGTTGATCGGACAAAAGCTCAAAAATGGGCACAAGAAGCTGTTACCGAAGGTGTAATCGAAACGGAAAATCAAGAAATAGCTTTGGATCCAGTCGTTTCAGGGTTTACCCATCCATTGGTCGATATTAGCAAATTATGGGGCGATTCCCGGTTGAATGCTTCGTTTGAGAGCTTACTGTTCAGTTTGAAGCATCCTTATGTACAAGACGATTATGCGTTGTTCGAGAAAAATTCTTCTCAGATTGTCAATGAAACAAATCCTGAGGAAATAGAACCTACCAATTCTCGGATTGTAGGGCTACGAGCTGGTATATCCATGGTTTCGGGTCAAACAGTGAGTGTTAACCCCCGTATCGCTTATTCGGCAGTTTCTTCCAATCGTATCAGTATGGCTCCGTTATACCTGATGAAACTTTCAGAAGTTCAGTTCCTTCGTGCGGAAGGTGCAGTGCGTAACTGGGCGATGGGTGGTTCTGCCCAATCTTTTTATGAAGCAGGCATTCGTAGCGCTCAGTTGGATCAACGTACAAATTCGCAATATGGAGAGAAAGTCGATGAGTATATGAGTGTGGAAGAACCGGTCGCTTATGCGTATACCGACCCGATGGACCATACCAATGATATAGCCAGTGTAACCAAAATCGGTGTTAAATGGAACGAAGGCGATACGCCGGAAACCAAATTGGAAAAAATCATCACTCAGAAGTATATTGCCGGGTTCCCCTATTCCTATGAAGCATGGAACGATTTGCGCCGTACGGGCTATCCGAAGATATTCCCCGTATTGAATGTCGAGGACGGTGACGGCAGTTTGGTACAAGGCGACCTTATTCGGAAAATTCCTTTGCCGGGAAGGGACACGAGTGCAGGTTTGTCCGATATTCAGACCTCTGGTATAGAGGCTTTGGGGGGGACCGATACACAAGGTACTCGTGTTTGGTGGGACGTAGAAGGTTCCAATTTCTAATGAAATGGTTTAGAGGGCAGGGGAGCTGTCGCTCCTCTTCTCTCTACTATTTATAATAGTTACAAAATTTATAATTTAATGTTTTTTTTATCATGAAGAAGTTTACTGTATGCGGTGCGGCTGTGGCTCTATGCTGTCTGGCCGGCAACGTGCAGGCGCAAGAACCGGAATATCCGGCGTCTGCATCGACAGAAGTTTTTGACTTTACACCGTGGAATGATGACAAGTTATTGCTGTTATTCGCTCAGGCGGCTGATGAAGGACGTAAGTACCCGACCAAAGAAGAGTTTGAAGCTGCCGGTTTTAATCTCGATCTGGAATTCTCCCGTTCGCACGTACGCCCGGCAGTTATTATGGAAGATGCAGCCAAAAACATTGTTGCCGATGTATATCCCACCCGTCGGTTGTGGATGAACACACCGACCGGACAAGGTGAAAGTGTCGGTGGCTATCCCAGCTCCGAATTCCATAGCGATGTATTCTCTATGTGGAACTATACGAATTTATACGGTGCTTGGAACCACACTATATTACAAGCTCCGGGTTCTTGGGCCGATGCCGCTCACAAGAATGGGACGCACATGTTCTCGGGTATTAAGTTTTTCGAGTCTTGGGGAACAACTTCAAGTGAGTATATCAAGCTTATTACAAAGAAAAACGAGAAAGGAGAATACGTGTATGTAGATGCCTTTTTGAATGCTCTTTTGTTCTTGGGATTGGACGGTATAAACTACAATTTCGAGGATTCGGGCTATCAGCAGACTGACGTTGTCGGATTCCATCAAGCGCTTTACAAAAGAGCGAAAGAGATAGGGTTCGACAGTTTCCATATTGGTTTGTACACCAGTAGTTCTTCACTTTCGACACGTACTGCAAATGCCCTTTATGGAACAAAAGCGAACGGTAAAACCGCTGACTTAATGTTGAATTATTCGGGAGGAGATTTTGCAACACAATATATGGCTTCGTCGGTTCAAGCGGCAGAAACTGCTTACGGTACGGCCGACGGTTTATATGCCGGTGGTTGGTATCGTCACATGGATCTTAGCTGGCCTCTCTTGAATCAAGATGAAGCGACGAAGAGATGTGGTCTTTGCCTTTGGGGAGAGCACAAAATCAGTCGTTTCTTCCAATATGTGGTGGGAAAAGACCCCATGGATATGCAAACGAACTATCAAAAGTTGTTGGAAAAAGGATTCTCGGGGGGGTATCGCACACCGATCCAACGTCCGGCTCCTTCCTATACTAATGTATTCCAAGTAGAAAATGCCAGTGAAGCAGATACGCAATTAGCCGAATTCTGCGGATTGGCCGAATTTATACCGGAACGTACGGCTATTCAAGGCGATCTGCCGTTCAATACCTATTTCTCATTGGGAAATGGAGATTTCTATGCTTATAAAGGTAAAAAAACACTGGGTAGCTGGTACAACATGGGACAACAAGACTATGTACCGACCTATCGTTGGTTAATCTATCAAACGGGGACAACGAACCGTTCGACGGATATCGATGCTGAATTTACTCATGAGGATGCTTATATCGGTGGATCTGCCCTCCGTTTGAAAGGAACTCCTACTTCGACGGGATCTGATGTAGTGCTTTATCGTGCCAAACTGACTGTTTCTGGGAATAATGCAACAGCCAAACTGGCCGTGAAATCGGGTATCGAGGGAAGTAATGCTTCCAATCTATATCTCATCTTGAAGAAATTTGATGACAGTGCATGGTTGGAATTCCCTGTGGGCGACTTGAAAGGCGCTACTTGGGAAGAAAAAGAAATAGCTCTCAGCGGTATCAACCAAAACGATGTAATCGAATATATCGGTCTGCGTGTGAAAGGTTCGGCATCGGACAGCTATAAAATGCTCGTAGGACAGTTGCAATTATGCGATGACCGCTCTGCTATGAAACCCGCTGATATCGACGATTTGAGTGTAGTTACAGAAGTGAAGGAAGAAACGACTTCTTCGATGTCTGTAAAATTGACTTGGAGTGTCGATTATACTGGATTTAGTCCTGTCCGCAAAGATTATGGTATGGTTTACAACGACGAGGTAAATATCGATCATTTTGAAATTTTGTATAAGAATGGAGAAGACGGACGAGTATCGGAAGTAGGACGTACTTCCACTTGGTCGGCTTATGTAGGTAATATTCAATTTGAAGATGAAAACGACGATCCCTATATCGGTGTTCGTTCGGTATCAGTCGATTTGAAATCGTATTCTCCGGTGGTGTGGACGCATGTACCGCGTGCCACGGGGTCTTTACCCGAGCCCGATACCGATTTGTATGGAAAAACTTATTTGAATCTCGAATCGGAAGGTGTTGAGACAGCTCAAAAATATCGTTATGTTTCATCGCTTGTTACTACGGGTGCAACTGAAAATTTGAACTATACATCGAATACACCTGTTGGAGGTGATAACTATTTGAGAGTAACTGACCAAAAACTGAAAGTAGAACAAGGCCAGAAAGTAACGGTTAAGTTTGCAGGACGAGTTAACGGTAGCGACGATGGTTTGAAGTGGTGTTTGGGTAAAGCCTATGTAGATTGGAATCTCGATTATGTATTCGATGCTAGTACAGACGAATTAGTAATGGAGGTAGGTACGTTAAATGCAGGAACCGATTCTATCGCAACAGGTTGTACCTTCATTCTTAATGTTCCCGAGGATGCGGCAGTGGGTACAAGTCGTTTCCGTATGGTATTCTCTGATGCTTGGTTTACTCACCCCGGACCTACGGGAGGTACGGCAAAAGGATTCTCGATCGATTTCGATGTGGAAGTAACCGGATCGAATCCCGGACGTGAACCGGAAAAAACATATGCCGACTACCGTGATCAAGGTATTGCCGATGAACCCGATGGATTAGATGTATCTGGAATCGAAGATGTCGTAAATGGCAACGGCAACGGTGTATCGTCTGTTTCTTCGCTGTATCCTACGGTAGCTACCGATGTAATCTATTTCAACAATGTAGATAAGGCTTGGATATATACGGTCGATGGACAGTTGGTTAAATATGTAAACAACAATCCCGAATCTGTGAATGTCTCCGATCTGTCTTCTGCTATGTATGTAGTGAAGATGCAGAAAGGCAATGTGGTACGTAGCCAGAAGATGTTCAAGAAATAAAGAAGATTGTTTCAGGTTAATAACAGTCTGAAAAGACTGCCTCTCTCGAAAGGTTATCCGATGTGATATCGGGTAACCTTTCTTTTTTTATGTTTTTCGAAAACAATTTATTCCCCTTGTCGATTCATGTATCATGACGGTCGATAATACGACAGTAGAAGGAACGGAATGCACGATTCGTTTTTATTTTCTGGGTCGCAAATCGGTAAGAAAAGGCTTTAATACGCTTTTTATGAACTTGATAAGAAAAAAATAGGACAGATTTATTTTAATTCTTAACTTTACTCTGTTTTTTGGAAATTTCTTTTTTTAATTCGTTCTGGAATACATAGATTCTTTCGGACACAAATGCTTTGGAATATTCGGATTCATCTGCAATAGATTTTATAGAATATCCTTGTATATATTTTTCAATGATTGACCGGTCAACGTGGTTGAGCAATCGGAATATATTTGTAAATGTTTCTATATCAATCATGTCTATTGAACAAATTTGACGGCGAATTGTTCTAAATAATCTAAGTTGAAACAATTTAATTTTAGTCATAACTTTTTTATATAAAAGCCTCCGACCATAATACACGATACTAAAAAGAACAGTGAATAAATTCGTGAAATGCAAAACTCTATTTGCATTTTATTATGGATCGGAGGCCTATGTCAAACCAACCGAAATGGCAATCGCCACCACGAATTTATTCACTGTATGATACAAATATAGCGATTTGTTTTTGATTATTTTATAAAATAATCCTAGAATTTTTACTAATCTAAATTATTTTATTTTTCTTCTTTTATAAGAGATTGTAAACGTGGGCTTTGTATATTTTATAAAATGGAAGAAAATAGCGGGCAGGAGTTTTGAATTACATGTTTATTCCGATGGTTTAGTCTCTATTTGAGTAGTGATATTCAATCTTTCTTTTTTGATGTGTGTCTAAGTACGATTTGTAGAAGCCATATTTGCCAAGTTTTTTTGCACGGAATTTGCACGGTTTTGAAACAAAACGCACCTAAGCACAACAAAAATATACGAAACGTCTATCGATTGAAAGTATATTTTTTGATGAAATATATAAAGAAAAAACACTGAAAATCATTTGATAATCAGTGTTTATATTTTGTCGGGGTAGCGGGATTCGAACCCACGACCCCCTGCTCCCAAAGCAGGTGCGCTAACCGGACTGCGCTACACCCCGAATCCCATTAATCGTTTCTCGATTTTGGTGCTGCAAATTTACAGCTTTTTTTTATATCCACAACTATGCTCCCATATTTTTATCAAATTCTTTAAGGAATCATATTTGTTTACCGATGTTTTATTTTAATTTTGCAAAGATAATTTTTCATAAGAATGTCGGAGTATAATCAACGAAAATAAATCATATAATAATGTATAGAACGAATACGTGCGGAGAATTGCGGTTGAACCATGTCGGCCAAAAGGTAACGTTGGCAGGGTGGGTACAACGCAGTCGCAAAATGGGCGGAATGACATTTGTCGATCTGCGAGACAGATATGGTATCACACAGTTGGTCTTTAATCAAGAAACAGATGCCGATTTATGCGATAAAGCGAATAAATTGGGGCGTGAGTATGTCATACAGGTAACCGGTACGGTAACGGAACGGTCAAGCAAAAATACCAATCTGCCGACCGGTGAAATAGAAATCATAGCCGAAAATTTGGTCGTGTTGCATACCGCAGAGACACCGCCTTTTACTATCGAAGACGAATCGGACGGAGGAGACGATATTCGCATGCAGTATCGTTATCTCGATTTGAGACGATCGGTAGTACGCCGTAATCTCGAATTACGTCACAAGATGGCATTCGAAGTCCGCCGTTATCTCGACGAATTAAATTTCTTGGAGGTGGAGACTCCGGTGTTGATCAAGTCTACTCCCGAAGGGGCTCGTGATTTTGTAGTGCCTTCAAGAATGAATCCGGGAGAGTTTTACGCGCTCCCTCAATCGCCCCAAACATTGAAACAGTTATTGATGGTATCGGGATTCGACCGTTATTTCCAAATCGTGAAATGTTTTCGTGACGAGGATTTACGGGCAGACCGTCAGCCCGAGTTTACTCAGATAGACTGTGAAATGTCTTTTGTCGAGCAAGAAGATGTTTTGAATATTTTTGAAGGTATGATTAAACACCTGTTCAAAAAGATTCGTGGCATTGAGTTCAACGAACCGTTTTTGCGTATGACATGGGCCGACGCCATGAAATACTATGGCAGCGATAAACCCGATATGCGCTTCGGTATGAAATTCGTTGAAATGAAAGATTTAACCGAAGGACATAATTTTGTGGTGTTCGATAGTGCCGAGTATGTGGGCGGTATCTGTGCCGAAGGGTGTGCGACATATACCCGTAAGCAACTCGATGAATTGACCGAGTTCGTCAAACGTCCACAAATAGGAGCCAAAGGGTTGGTCTATGTCCGTTTCGATGAAAACGGCACGCCAAAGTCATCGGTCGACAAATTTTATTCGGCAGACGATTTGAAAAAGTGGGGCGAAAGATTCGGTGCAAAACCGGGCGACCTGTTGTTGATATTAGCTGGTCCTGCGATGAAAACCCGTAAGGCTCTTTGTGAGCTGCGGCTGGAAATGGGCTCTCGTTTGGGGTTGCGGGATAAAGATACGTTTGCACCCTTGTGGGTTATCGATTTTCCCTTGTTCGAATGGGACGAGGAGACCCAGCGCTTCTATGCCATGCATCACCCGTTTACTTCCCCGAAAGCGGAAGATATTCCTCTATTGGATAGCGATACCGGAGCCGTCAGAGCGAACGCTTACGACATGGTTATCAACGGTGTCGAATTGGGTGGCGGGTCTATCCGTATACACGACAGTGAATTGCAAGACCATATGTTCCGTTTGCTGGGATTTACCGAAGAGCAAGCATTGGATCAGTTTGGTTTCTTAATCAATGCATTCAAGTATGGAGCACCGCCTCACGGAGGTTTGGCGTTCGGTTTGGATCGTCTAGTCTCGATGTTCGCCGGATTAGATTCTATACGAGACTGCATCGCATTCCCCAAAAACAATTCCGGTCGAGATGTTATGCTTAATGCACCTTCTATTTTGGCGGAATCCCAGTTAGAAGAACTATGTATAAAAGTGAACCCGAAGAATTAGAGATTCGTGATAATAGTTAACGATATCATAAAGGCGATAGAATCGGTCGCTCCATTGAATTGGCAAGAATCCTATGATAATGCAGGATTGCAAGTGGGCGGTCGGTTTCAATCGGTTTCGGGTGCGGTTGTTTGTCTCGATGTCACGGAAGCCGTAGTCGACGAAGCTATCTCTATGGGATATAATTTGATTGTATCTCACCATCCTTTACTCTTCAAGGGATTGAAATCGATAACGGGGAATAGTTATGTCGAGAGGATTGTCATTAAAGCTATTCAACACAACATAGCCATTTATGCAGCCCATACCAATCTCGACAATGCCCCGGAGGGGGTATCTTACAGAATGGCTCGGAAACTGGGATTGACCTCGATTCGAGTTTTAGACCCGTTATGCGGCCGACTGATAAAATTGGTTACCTATGTACCTTCGACTCATGTCGAGAGCGTAAGAAACGCTCTTTTTGAAGCAGGAGCCGGTCATATAGGGAACTATGATAAGTGCAGTTTCGGACAAGAAGGGACAGGGACGTTTCGTGCGGGAACCTATGCTAATCCATATTGCGGTACGATAGGGGAGTTTCACCGGGAACAAGAGACGCGCTTGGAAGTGATAGTTCCTATACATGTACAAGAAGCGGTTATCGATGCGCTGAAAAGGAGCCACCCGTATGAAGAACCGGCATTCGATTTGATTCCGTTATCCAACCGATGGGAACAAGTCGGGAGCGGTGTTGTAGGAGCCTTACCGGAACCTGTCGATGAAGTGTTGGTCTTGGAAAAGCTGAAAGAAATTTTTAAGGCCGGTTGCGTAAAACATTCTCCGTTGCATAACCGAAAAATTTCACGAATAGCATTATGTGGAGGAGCCGGAGCCTCATTGATGACAAAAGCTGTCATAGCCGGAGCCGATATGTTTGTTACAGGAGAGATTCGTTATCACGACTATTTCGAATTTGAATCTCATATACTATTGGCCGAAATCGGTCATTATGAGAGCGAACAATATACAAAAGAAATTTTTTGTGAGATAATTCAAAAAAAATTCCCTACCTTTGCAATCCATTCTACACAGGTAGATACAAATCCGATAAATTATTTGTAAAGTATGGCTACTGACAAAACAAAAGCAGAGAAAGAATATACAGTGGAGGAGAAGTTGAAAACACTGTATGATTTGCAAACCATTCTTTCGGAAATCGATAGAATAAAAACATTGAGAGGTGAGCTTCCTCTTGAAGTTCAAGACCTTGAAGATGAAATTGCAGGTCTTGAAACTCGTATCAAAAACTTTCATACAGAAATAGAAGACCTTAAAGCTGCTGTGTCGGCTAAAAAAGTAGAAATACAAAATGCCCAAACGCTTATAGAGAAATATACTAAGCAGCAGGATAACGTGCGGAATAATCGAGAATTTGATTTTCTGTCGAAAGAAATCGAATATCAAACGCTTGAAATTCAATTGTGCGAAAAACGTATCAATGAATTTATCGCAGCACAAGAGGCCAAGAGTAATGAAGTCGCAGCTTCGGAGGAGATTTTACAGGATCGCCAGCATATTTTGAACGAAAAGAAAAGCGAACTTGATGAAATTGTTTCGGAGACCAAACAAGATGAAGAAAAGCTGAGGGAAAAGGCCAAGAAACTTGAAAATAAAGTGGAGCCTCGTTTGTTGTCTGCATTTAAGAGAATTCGTAAGAACGCACGCAATGGTTTGGCAGTGGTTTATATTCAACGCGATTCTTGTGGAGGGTGTTTCAATCGTATTCCACCTCAAAGACAGCTCGATATCAAAATGCGTAAGAAAATTATCGTTTGTGAATATTGCGGACGTATTATGATTGACCCGGAACTTGCGGGAGTGAAAGATGTAAATTAGTAGAATTAAAATTATTTTTATAAGAAAAAGGTCATTCTGAAAATGAATGACCTTTTTTGTCTGACTTTATCACCCGTTTTAACAGGGTTATTTTGCTATTTATTAAGAAAAGACACGTTGACTAAGTGCTTCCAAAGCTCGCTTTTTATCATCACGACGCATAACGAACGACACATCGCAGTTATCTCCGTAAGAGATCATTCGTACAGGAATATCTTTTAAGGCTTCGACTATTTGATGTTCAAAGCCCACATTATACCATTTCAGATCACCCACAACACAAATAATTACCATATCATCTTCGACCGAAACATCGGCATATCGTTCCAGCATAGAGATTATTTTCGGCAAATGTATCTTATTGTCGATTGATAAAGATATTTCCACATTAGACGTTACGACCAAATCGATAGGTGTATGGGATTGTGCAAAGCAGTGAAATATTTTTTCGAGGAAACGGTAACACGGTATTTTATAATGAGAGCGCAACTTAATATAAGTTACGTTATCTTTGGCTGCAACAGCCTTTATTTTCCCGGTGTCGGCAGTATCGGAAATAAGCGTTCCCGGAGCTTGGGGATTCATAGTGTTGAGTAACCTTACAGGGATATTTTTTAATTTGGCCGGAAGGATACATGTCGGATGCAAAATCTTTGCACCGAAATAAGCGAGTTTGGAGGCTTCGTCAAAAGTCAGAGTACGCACTGGTGCTGTTGTCGATACTACTCTTGGGTCGTTGTTGTGTAGTCCGTCTATGTCGGTCCATATTTGTATCTCACATGCATTCAAGGCTGAACCCAATAATGATGCAGTATAATCGCTACCGCCTCGTTGTAGGTTGTCTATTTCACCGGATACGTTACGACAAATATAACCTTGCGTAATAAACAAACGATTATTGGGATAGCGTTTTAATAATTTGCATACATTTCTTTTGATAAAGTGTATATCGGGCTCTCCGTTTCTGTCGGTACGCATGAACTCAATCGCAGGAAGCAGAACCGATACGATTCCAATTTCTTTCAAATAAATATGCATCAGTCGAGTTATCAGTAATTCGCCCTGTGACAGTATAATTTTTTCTTGTTTTGAAGAAATGGGAGATTGAGCTATTGTTTGTAACGATGAAAAAGAGCACAGAATAAACTTTTTAGCTTCTTCTATGCTCTTTGCAGAAAGATAGAGCTTATCGGCGACTTCGATATACTTGCTTTTCAAACACTCAATGTCACGTTGTGCACCGTCGATATCTCCATTAAATAGTAATGAGGCTATTTCTGCCAATGAATTGGTCGTGCCCGACATTGCCGATAGTACGACCAGATTCAACTCATTATTACAAATAAGATTTGCTACATGTTTGATTCTCTCGACGGTTCCTAATGAAGTTCCTCCGAATTTCAAGATTTTGAATTTTTCTTTTTTACGATCCATTTTCTGCTTTTCCATTTCTCACATGTCTCTATTACAGAGTTTTCGTTTTATACTTTGCAATTAAAATACCATAGTTTGAAATTTATATAATTGTTTGATTTATAATTAATTATTAAATTTAAATATAAAGGCGATATTTCCAAAATGAAAAAAGACCATATCGTTATGATAGATACGGTCTTTTTGTGATTACATTTACAAAGTATACCGAGTATTGATCAATTGATTTGTACCGGCTGTATAGGTTGCTGTTTTATCAAATCGAGTGGAACCGCTTGATATTTTACACGATTAAAATCGATGGCTTTCAAGTCTATGCAACGAATGTCGCTATTATACATAGTACGATAATAGATAACTCTGTGTGTAAGATCTGTCGATGATGTCCATTGTGTGGCACTCGGTATATCGGTAGGCGTTTCACTTTCAGAAAACTCTATACCGATAGATATATCAAAGTTGTTCAAAATGTGAAAGCTCTGTATAACAGCTTCTATCGCTGTTTCTTTTTGTGGAGAAGAAGTCTGGTAAAAAGCGGCACGTATGAATCTTGATGGGGGAGTGACATCACCGGGAATGCCGAGGAAACCACTGCCTGCACCAAATGAGGAAAGTTTTATATTTCCGAGTGTCCTCGGATTAGTAGTCCCGGAATAAAGATTGATGTAATTATTCAGATTGGTCATGTGCCATTCAAAACCGGGAGAATTGGTAAGTATTCCTAATGTATTTTCATAGAAATTAGGTTGACCATCAACAATCTCCAATACGATTTGCTTTCCTGTAATATCTGCCATTCTCCAATGAACGGTTGAGGCTCTCGGGTCAATCGGCACGATGTGTATCTTTTTTATAGCTTTCATAGCTTCGTCTACCGTTGAAAAGTTTCCCAATATCCATGATACTAACTGTAAATCGGCTATACTGGAATCTTTCAGTTTGGAATCATAGTCTTCATATCGACCATATCCGGGAAAATAAAATAATCCGGCAGATAGTCCAGCCTCGTTTAGTCCCTCTGCCACAAATTCCTTTTGTTCGACGGATAACCCGATATAACCGTAACGAGCTGTAAATTTCATTCCCGATCGCTCTCCTCCGGGAATATAGGAATACTGTTCGTAACCACGAGGAACGACAACATATTGGCTATTTAAATCGCTGCCGCCCCATTCGATTGTTCGGGCAAGAATCATAGAATTATCTTTTGTTGTTAAAGTAATGCCGGTACAAGCTTCTGAGACATGAACTTGAAATAGAATGATAACAACCGTTATCCATAAAGAAAGTAATTTTTTCATTTTTTTGTTATGTTTAATTGAGATGGGAATAAAGTATAAAAAGAAATGCATTTATAATTGTCAGAATTCAAATATACTTAATTTTTTAATATTAACAAGATATCTTTGTTATTATGAGTATAAAGCTGGCTATAAAATGTCAGTTTATTTTTAAACATTCTTTATCTCTAAATTGTTTTGCCAATAATTTGAAATACGAGGTAAAGCTATTCAGAGAAATATAGTACATTTGTACTAAATGTAATTTTATGCTTTGGTGTAAACCAAGTTTTACGTACTTTTACCTCGATTACAATTTGTATGATGAATAGGTTTATTTGTATTCCTTTATCTCTCTTTTTGTTGAGTGTCTGCAATCCGAAAAAAAACGAGCGACCAAATGGGTGGTATTATATCACCGATCGTGTAGAAGACAGTATTTCTTTAGAACCTATCGTAACTATTAATGATTTTGAAGAAATAAAATTAGATTCGGCAGAAAACTTAAAAGGTAAGTTCATATATCAAATTACGGGCCATGTAGCTGCTGATTGTGTAGAAAAGTGGGCAGACGCAACAGAGCATTCGATAGGGAAACGAATTGGATTTGTTTTTCAAGATGAAGTTATTTGTACTCCCTGTATCAATTGCCGCATAGAGACCGGTAGTTTTGCTATATCTGCCCAAGATACAGATATAAAATCTATATATTGGCAAATTGTTCGAAAAATTCACAGCCGATAAGAAGGAATCCTATCGGCTGTGCCTCTATAATAAATTATACAGATTAGAATCGGAAACTAACATATAGGTATGCGCCTGATACTTTCCAATCTTGATTTTCTTCATCTATCTTATACGAAGTCGTACCCCAACGATATTCAGCACCAAGAGATATAACTTTGTATGAAGCTGCTAAACCTGTATTAAAATAAGATCCATAGTTCATCAGGAAATCACTGTCTTGATTATATGCGACGGAGAAAGTCGGATCATAACGGAAATATACGTTTATTTTTAAGAAATCGACCGGATTAATCGTGATAGAAGGACCAAACTGCATTCCGATTTCAGCTTTATAAATATCTCCGCCGTCTTCAAAATCACTTTCTTCTACGGTATATTTTGCTGCTGCTATATCGAAGACTGTCCAATCCAATCCGAATTTCAACATTCCGAAAAGAGGCTTTTTGTGCAAATAATAAGTATTCCCTCGGTTTATAGCCACAGCAAAATCACTATTTAATTTTTCTAAGCCATTACCCCGGGTTAATGAAGGCATACCATAAGAAATATTGAAGTATTTTTTTCTTCCCCAAATTTTTTCTTGTTTAGCCATGTAATCAAGTTTTGTATTCATTTCTTCGGTAAGATTCTCAATTTTTGTATTAAGGCTATCTACTTGTAAATTCAATGTTTTATTTTGGCCCCGATATATAAAAAGCGAATCTTTTAATAAATCGTTTTCTTCTGATAAATTTTTATATTTACCGAGAAGTGTTTTCTGCTCTTTAATCAATGAGTCTTTACTGGCTTTTAGTAATACATTTTGATTTTTAAGTGTACTGTTGTCTTTCGATAAAGCACTATTTACCGAAGACTTTTCATCGATTACTTTGTGCATAATACCGATGGAATCTTTCAGCATTTGGTTCTGCTTCTTTAAGGTTTGAGCCGATACAACCTGGCATATCGGCATACAAATTAGAAATAAAAATACTATCTTTTTCATGATTTGAGATTTTTCTGCAAAAATAATAATAAAAAACAAAATGAAAATCACATGATAATCGTTATTCTTTTAATTTTTTTTAATCGATGAGAATTTGTAATATAGATAAGTAATGTACATTTGTACAAAAATTACACATTCATATGAGACTTAATCACGTTGCACTATGGGCAGACGATATCGAATCGGTTCGTCTTTTTTATATGAAATATTTCGGCGCTTTATGCAATGACAGATATGTCAATGAATCTAAGAAATTTACTTCTTATTTTTTATCTTTTGATGAGGGAACAGCTTGTATTGAATTAATGAATCGTCCTGATATTTTAGATATGCCTTTCAACCGAGGCCAAGTGAAAGGTTTGGCCCATTTGTCTATATCGGTAGGTAGTCGAGAAGCTGTCGACGAGCTTACCCGACGTTTGCAAACCGATGGATATACGGTTATAGGACAACCACGGCTTACCGGTGATGGATTTTATGAGAGTACTATACTCGACCCGGAAGGTAACAATGTCGAAATTACCGAATGATAAATTAGTAAATCCCAATCAACTGATAAAAATTTCGGGTATCACAGACTGAGTGTCGGGAATAGAATATTTTTCTAACAGTTGAAAGCAGTGGCGTTGAGAACGGAGCTTTGTTTCCCGACTTTGAACATAGTGATTTTCTAAATTTTCGTCTATATAACAAGCCTTGACATTATCTTGCAGTTGAAGAGATATAATTGATAATATTTCATTTTTTATGCTTTGGTCGAATATGGGAACAGCAGTCTCAATGCGTCTGTTCAAGTTCCGTCGCATCCAATCTGCCGAAGAAAGGTATATATCCTCATGTCCACCAGCGTAAAAATACCAAATACGCGCATGTTCCAAATAAGAATCTATTATGCGAATCATACGGATATTGCGACTGTAAGGTTGGTTGGGAACTAAACAATTAATACCTCTTACGATCAAATCTATATGTACACCCGCTTCGCTGGCATCATAAAGAGCATTTATCATATTCGTATCATGCAGTCCATTCATTTTTAATATAATATGGGCTTTCCGACCTTGACGAGCCTCTTCGATCTCAAAATTTATTTTCTGTTTCAACACATCGACCATGTTGAATTGAGCGACCAATAAAGTTTGGAAATATCGGTCATTTGACGAGCCGTCTAAAATGGAAAATAATTTATCCAATTCGCTGGTAATTTCCCTATTTACAGTGAACAGGCCCATATCCGAATAAATTCGAGCCGTATTTTCATTAAAATTCCCTGTACTTAAAAAAGCATAAGCTTGTGGCTGATTTTTGTGAAGTGTAGAACATTTGATTAATAATGCTTTTGCATGTACTTTTAATCCGGGAGTACTATACACCACGCGAATCCCAGATTTTCGCATCAGTTCGGAAGTTATGATATTGTTTTCCTCGTCGAACCGTGCCTTTATCTCTACATATACAGTTACTTGTTTTCCCTTTTGTGCAGCATAAAGTAAACGATCTATGATTTCGGAATTTTCAGCGACACGGTATTGGGTGAGTTTTATGTCGGTAACGTTAGGATTATCGGCAGCCTCGGTAAGAAAACGGGTTAAATAACTAAACGACTGATATGGAAAATGAATTAGAAAATCCCGTTGCCGAATAACTTCGAACATGGTTGGTGCACTATCGAATGCCAGTATCTGCATAGGCGAGGGGAGTACTTCGCTTAATTCTTTTCCGGTTAGATTCGGTAACTTCGATAAATCTTCCAAATTAAGGTATCTCCCTGATCGAATACACTGTCCGTGAGGAATATCATAGGCATCACAAATGTATTGCAGCATATCTAAGGGCATGCAGCCATCGTAAACCAATCGATTGGCATTCCCTATTTTCCTCTTCTTTACGCGCTTGCGTACCGCATCGACGATGTTCGCTACCTCTTTGGCTTCTATGGAAAAATCTGCATCGCGAGAGACTCTTATCGCATAGTGAGAATCGATAATAAATCCGGGAAATACGACGTCTAAATTTAAGGCGATCATATCGTCGATAAACATCAGATAATTTTTGCCATCGTGAGGTGTGAGATTTATGAAACGAGGTACTTTACTAAATGGTATCTTTATTTGGGCATAAAACGGTTGTCTATCGGGATCTCCTTTCTTGTACATTTTTATGGCCAAATAAAGTCGATTGTCTCGTAAAAAAGATACAATATCGTTTTTTAGGATCAAGACCGGTTGTAGGAAAGGGAATACCTCTTCTTTAAAGAAATTACGAATCTCTTCTTGATGACAATTTTCTATTTGTTCGTTGTGATACAATACCATTCCTTCTTTTTCAAGTTCAGGTATAATCTCGTTGAAAAAGAACTTATTGAAAATATCTACTTGTCGATTTACTTCTTGATTGATTGCGCTCAGTGTATTTTCGGCCTGTCGTTTATCCTCGATGCTTTGCAGTGGATCAGATAGTATTTGGTGATATTCCGATACTCTCACTCTATAAAATTCTTCTTGGTTGGACTGATAGATAGACAAAAATTTTATTCGGTCAAATAACGGAACCGTATGATCCATAGCTTCCATTAATACTCTGTAATTAAAAGAAAGCCAACTTATATCGCGTTTAAAATATTTTCGAACATTTTCCATAGTGGTTTATGTTGATTAAGTAACGGTAAATATACAAATAATGTACGTTTGTACAAATTTTTTTCTAAATTTGCACATAGGCTATTAATGGTACGAACAAACTTCTCTCAATAAAAAATAATAGAGAATGGATCATAAATCTTTTTTGATACAATTACAATCCCGATTGGGCAAAGATAAAGGAGAAATTGACAGCTATATGTCTGCATTCCTTCAAATTTTGAAAGAACGTTGTTCTCAGATGGACACTGTGGCAATACAAGGATTCGGGTTATTCGAGCCCAAAAAGAAATTGGAACGAGTAGTCGTGAATCCGTCAACCGGTAAGCGTATGCTTGTCCCTCCCAAGATGATTCTGTCATTTAAACCGGGGAGTGCTATTAAAACTAAACTTAAAATGTTGTCTTCCAAATGAACGAAAAAATATCTTTTCCCGATTTGGTTGGATTGCTTTCTTCAAAGATGAATATCACGAAGAAAGAAGCTGAAACTTTTTTGAAAGAATTTTTTACTGTTTCAACAGAAGTCATAACTTCTGGTGAAGAGTTGAGAATAAACGGGTTAGGTTTATTTAAACCTATATGGGTAGAAGCCCGAGGAAGTATCAATGTTCAAACCGGAGAACCTGTGGAGATACCGGGGCACTATAAACTGTCTTTTATTCCTGATAAAGTACTGCGTGAAGCTGTTAATGCCCCATTTTCCAGCTTTTCTGTCGAAGTCCTCAATGATCATGTGCCGATTGAGGATATGACGGCCGTTCCAAGTCAAGATATAGATGAAAATAACGACATTTGTAATACCGAAAATGTAGAACTACAAGATTCAAAAGAAATTCGAGAAAAAGAAGAGGAAGATGAACCCATAGAACCGGCTCATGAATATATTCAGGAAGATAAATCAGCCGATGAAGAATCTTCTGAATCTACTGTATCATCACAGGAAATAGAGAAATTTCAAGAGGAAATTATTCAACCCGAATCAGAGACGAAAGTAGAAGAAAAAGAGGAAGATTGTTATGAAGATTATTTGCGGAAATCGGCTTCTCGAAAATCATTCTGGTGGGGTGTACTGTCCGCATTCGGCATTATTATAATATGCTTGGCCGGAGGTATATTTTTTATGGGAAATGATAGCCCTTATGTTGTGAAAATCGGAGAATATACTCTGTCTTTGGGAAAGCAGTCGATCGATTCGCGACCCATGAACAACAATCCCGAATCGGTTGTTCTACCGGAAAATAAAGATACACTTTCAGAAATGGAAAAGGATTCTGTCCTTAAAGACTCGGTAATCTCGGTTTCTCCCCTCGCAGCACCTGAGGTCAAGCCGGTTATAGAAACTATTCGATCAGGAGTATTTCTGACGACATTGGCTCGAAAATATTTTGGGCATAAGGCATTTTGGGTGTATATTTATGAAGAAAACAAGGACGTGATTAAAAATCCTAATCAAGTTCCGATTGGGACTCGTTTAACCATTCCAAGTGCATCGAAATATGATATTGATGCAAACAATAGGACTTCTGTCGAGAACGCTAAGGCATTAGCCGCGAAAATACAGAGTCGTTATGAATAAATATCAACAGAGTCGTTAGCTGAATAAGTTAGCGACTTAGTCTTTTTTAAGTGAATAGTTAGCCATTTTTAACGCGATTGGGTATATATAGAACCAGTGTATGGCTAATTTTGCGACAGAGAAAGTCAAAAAACGTATAAATTAAAAATACAAAAAGATAAAACGTATGAGTGAAACAGTAGATATTCGGGAGTTGAACGATCTGATCGCCAGTAAAAGTTCGTTCGTGAATATGATAACACAAGGCATGGATCAAGTTATTGTCGGTCAAAAACATTTGGTGGATTCACTGATGATAGGATTGTTATCCAACGGACATATCTTGCTTGAAGGTGTACCGGGTCTGGCAAAAACTTTGGCTATAAAAACATTGGCTTCTCTCATTGATGCAAAATATAGCCGAATACAATTCACGCCCGATTTACTGCCTGCCGATGTCATGGGTACGATGATATATAGTCAGGCAAAAGAGCAATTTCAAATCAAGAAAGGTCCTATTTTCGCCAATTTTGTTTTAGCAGATGAAATTAACCGGGCTCCTGCAAAAGTACAAAGTGCGCTATTAGAGGCCATGCAGGAACGTCAGGTTACCATTGGTGAGCAGACGTTTAAATTAGACGATCCGTTTTTGGTTATGGCTACTCAGAACCCGATAGAGCAAGAAGGTACATATCCGTTACCGGAGGCACAGGTGGACCGTTTTATGCTTAAAGTAATTATCGGATATCCTAAAAAAGAAGAAGAAAAACTCATTATACGTCAGAATATAAGCGGACGAAAAATAGATATTAAACCCGTTCTGCAACCGTCTGAGATTATTGAAGCGAGAGAGATTGTCCAAAAAGTTTATATAGATGAAAAAATAGAACGGTATATTGTTGATATCGTATTTGCAACACGTTTCCCCCAAGATTATGGTTTGGGAGAGCTGAAAGAAATGATATCATTCGGGGCCTCTCCTCGTGCATCTATTAGTCTGGCCTTAGCAGCCCGGGCTTATGCATTTTTAAAACAACGGGGCTATGTTATTCCCGAAGATGTGCGAGCCGTTTGTCACGATGTATTGCGTCATCGTATCGGGTTGAGCTACGAAGCCGAGGCCAACAATATGACCGCAGAAGAAATTATTAGTGAAATACTCAATAAGGTAGAAGTTCCCTAAACGATGTTCGGGATATAATTTATGGAAACCAGTGAGCTGTTAAAAAAAGTTCGTCATATCGAGATAAAGACGAGAGGTCTTTCCCGTAATATATTTGCGGGGCAATACCATTCGGCTTTTAAAGGTCGGGGTATGGCGTTCTCCGAAGTTCGAGAATATCAATATGGCGATGACGTAAGAGATATAGACTGGAACGTGACGGCACGTTACAATAAACCTTACGTGAAAGTATTTGAAGAAGAAAGGGAATTGACAGTCATGCTTTTGGTCGATGTCTCTGCCAGTAGAAATTTTGGAGCGGTAGGAGAGGCCAAACGTGAGATGATGGCCGAAGTCGCTGCAACCATTGCATTCTCGGCTATACAAAATAACGATAAGATAGGTATGATATTTTTTTCCGATAAGATAGAAAAATTCATACCTCCTAAAAAGGGCCGCAAGCATATTTTGTATATCATACGAGAACTTATAGACTTCCAACCCGAGAGTACAGGAACTAATATAAGTTTGGCTCTGGAATATATGACAAACGCGATCAAGAAACGATGCACGACGTTTTTGATTTCTGATTTCGTGGACGGGAACGACTATAAAAATGCTTTATCGATAGCAAATCGTCGTCACGATTTGGTGGCAATACAAGTATATGACCGACGTGAAACTCAATTACCCGATGTAGGATTGATTAAACTCCAAGATTCCGAGCGAGGGTGTGAGCAGTGGGTAGATTCGTCTTCGGCAAACGTGCGAAACCGATATGCCGCTTGGTGGAATTCGAGACAAGAAAGAATGCTTGCGACTTTACGTAAAAGTAGAGTCGATTTAGCGACTATCGCAACAAACGATGATTTTGTCGTAGCCCTTATGACTCTCTTCAAGCGAAGAGGGTAGATTAAAAATCTATGTATATATGAAAAGAAGGTATATAATATTACAGTTGTTGGGTCTTTGTTCTGTATTGCCGGTATTTATGGCAACTGTATCTGCCCAGAATAATATAGTCGTGCGAGCCCAAATGGATTCTGCCGCTATTATGATGGGAGATCAAACTACGGTACGATTAGAGGTTTCTCAGGATAAAGATAAATTTGTGAAGTTACCCATTATTCAAGATACGCTTGTTACAGGCGTAGAAGTGTTGAAGGTATCTAAACCCGATACGATTGATTTGAAAAACAATCGGATACAAATAAATAATGAAGTTCTTGTCACCTCGTTCGATTCGGGACTTTATTACCTACCTCCGTTCAAATATGTCATAGAAGACGATACTTTCGAGACTCAGGCGTTGAGTCTCAAAGTAGTACCGGTTCCGGTTGATACAACTCATGCAGAGTTCGATATAAAAGGAGTAGATGCACCACCTTTCGTATTGATGGATTACATTCCGTCGTGGGTAATATATTTATTGGTCGCTTTAATCGTCATAGCGGCAGGAATATATGCATATTGGCGTTGGGGGCGGCGGAAAAAAGGCGAAGAAATTATCGATGAAAAAATGTTGGTTCCGCCTTATGACCGGGCAATACAAGCTTTACACGAATTAAAAGACTCTAAACTTTGGCAACAAGGTCAGGAGAAGGCCTATTATACGACTTTAACGGAGATTCTTAGAGAGTATATCGACGAACGATTTCATATCAATGCAATGGAAATGACTTCTTCTCAAATTATTGAAACATTGCATCGTAACGAAGAGACAAAAGCTGTCAATCGGCAATTACGAGATATTCTTGAAATGGCCGATTTCGTGAAGTTCGCAAAAATGAGACCTCTGCCGGACGACAATGAGCAGGTAATGCGTTATGCCGAGACTTTTGTTGAAGAGACTAAACCGGAAGAAAAGGCTCCTGAATCCGAGAATCAGGCTTCCGAAAAAACGGAATAAAAAGAGATGTTGAACGAAGGTTGATAACAGCCTTTAAAATAATTTGAAAATGGTATTTGCAAATCCTTTATATTTACTTCTGTTGTTATTGATTATACCGGTAATAGCATGGTATATTCTTAAACAGAAGCGTATGCAGGCTGCACTACAAGTCTCTACGACACAGCCATTCGATAAAATGCCGCGTACATACAAAATTTACCTGCGGCATTTCAATTTTGTTTTGCGTGTTTTGGCAGTGGTTCTTTTGATTATTGCATTAGCTCGTCCCCAATCTACCGATAGCTGGCAAAATTCCTCTACCGAAGGAGTGGATATAGTGCTTGCCCTTGACATTTCTGGAAGTATGTTAGCCCGCGATTTCAAACCGGATAGAGTAGAGGCGGCAAAAGATGTAGCTGCACAGTTTGTTTCCGGGAGAGAACACGACAATATAGGCTTGGTGATCTTCGCCGGGGAAAGTTTTACCATGTGTCCGATGACAACAGATCATGCCGTCCTTCTTAATTTAATGAAAGATGTCCATTGCGGTATGGTCGACGATGGAACAGCAATCGGTGATGGTTTGGCAACCGCTATTAACAGAATAAAAGACGGACCAGCCAAATCGAAGACAATTATACTGCTGACCGATGGTACGAACAATGCCGGTGACATTGCGCCGGCGACCGCGGCACAAATAGCGAAGTCGTTTGGAATCCACGTTTATACGATAGGGGTGGGAACAAAAGGATTAGCGCCTACACCGGTTCAGACACCGTATGGCATTACATATCAGAATATGCCGGTCGAAATGGACGAAGAGGCCTTGAAGCAAATTGCAGAGACAGCAGATGGAAAATATTTCAGGGCAACGAACAAAAACGTCCTCAAAGGTATTTTTGAGGAAATAGATAAATTGGAGAAAACGAAGCTAACAGTTAAAGAATTCAGCGTAAAAGAGGAAGAATACACTATTTGGGCATTAATGGCTCTCTTATGCTTAGGTTTGGAAATTGTTCTTCGTCATACGTTATTGAAAAATATTCCTTAAACAGAAGTTGATTATGTTTCGATTTGCACAACCTGAATACCTATATTTATTGATCATTGTTCCTATATTGTGGGGACTGTTTATCTATGGGCGTTATCGGTCCCGACGTAATTTGGCCAAGTACGGCAATCCGTCGGTGCTGGCTCCTTTGATGACCGATGTCTCAAAATATAAACCGTGGATTAAATTTATTATTCAACAATTGGCGTTTATTGTCATTGTATTTATGTTGGCGCGCCCCCAGTTCGGTTCTAAACTCGAAACCGTAAAGAAACAAGGAGTCGAAATTATGATAGCGCTAGACGTCTCCAATTCGATGATGGCGAAGGATATAGCGCCTAATCGATTGGAAAAAGCAAAGATGATGTTGTCCAAACTCGTAGATGAATTGGACAACGACAAGATAGGTCTTATTGTTTTTGCAGGAGATGCTTATACTCAGTTACCGATTACATCGGATTTTGTGTCTGCTAAAATGTTTTTGAATACCATTAATCCCAATATGGTTCCGACACAAGGTACAGCTATTGGTCGGGCTATTTCTACTGCGATGAATTCATTTACACCCAACGAAGGGGTAGATAAAGCAATCATTGTCATAACCGATGCAGAAAATCATGAAGACGATGCTGTTCAAATGGCAAAAGCTGCGGCCGGAAAAAATATCAAAGTAGATGTAATCGGTATCGGGTCGTTGGAAGGTGTTCCTATCCCGACCGGGAACAGTGAAAATAACTTTATTAAAGACAGAGACGGTAATGTAGTTATTTCGAAATTGAACGAGTCTCTCGGCCAAGAAATAGCAAAGGCAGGAACTGGTATTTATGTTCGAGCCGATAATACCAATAGTGCATTGAGAGCCTTGACCTCAGAAGTAAAGAAAATGAAAAAGGCCGATATTGAGAGTAAGGTCTATTCGCAATATGATGAACAATTTCAGGGGCTGGCGTGGATAGCATTGTTATTATTAATAGTAGATGTGTTTATTGTAGACAGAAAGAACAGTTGGTTAAAAAAGATAACTTTCTTTTCATAAATATGTTGAGATATGAAATCTATCAGATATATAATGTATTTTGTGTTGATGAGCATGACAATGAGTTTGCTCGCACAAGAGAATGCACAGGCTGTTGCGCAAGGTGAAAATAAAATAGATGAAAAAGTCGAACGCAATACGATTAGAAAAGGAAACGGATTATTTAACGATAAAAAATATACCGAAGCTGAGATCGAATACCGTAAAGCTCTGGAAGCTAACCCTTCGTCGGAAATTGCAACATACAATTTAGGTGCGGCGCTTTACAAACAGCAGAAATGGAATGATTCTCGCAACGAATATAGAAAAATCGTACAAGCATCGTCCGATTCTTTACGAGCAGCACACGCTTGGCATAATCTTGGAAACATATCGTTCCAAGAAAAAAATTATGCTCAAAGTATAGAAGAATATAAAAATGCTCTCCGACGAAATCCGAAGGACGACGAGACGCGTTACAACCTCAGACTGGCACAATTGCTGTTAAAGAAACAACAACAAGAGCAACAAAATCAAGATAAAAACGACGACAAAGACCAGCAAGATAAGAACAAAGATCAACAAAAAGACCAAAAGCAAGATCAACAAGAGCAAAACAACAATCAAAATAACCAAGATAAAAATAAAGATCAACAAGAACAAAATAAACCACAGCAGCAACAACCACAACAATCTCAAATGTCGAAAGAGAATGCACAACAAATTCTCGATGCGATTCAACAGGACGAACGAGATACACAAGAAAAAGTCCAAAAAGCGCTGATGCAGCAACAAAAACGTAAAAAGACCGATAAAGAATGGTAGAATCATATAACATAGTTATATAAATAGTTATGAGAAAATATTTAATAATGTTTGGGGCTTTGGTCTGTATGGCAACTCTGTGGGCCGATAATGTGCGGTTTGCAGTAGATGGACCCAGACAAGTGATACAAGGGCAACAATTCCAATTGGAATATACTTTGTATAATGCATCAGGTAAAGATTTGAGGTTACCTGAATTTTCTGGCTGTAAAGTATTATATCAAGGAACGAGCTCAGGCACGAGTGTATCTGTTGTAAACGGTAATGTCGATAGACAAACAACGGAAACACATGTAATTACTTTGAGAGCGGAAAAAGAAGGTAGCTACACTTTTGCACCGGCTACAATCTCGGCCGATGGGCGTACTTTTTCTACCAATACATGGAAGTTAACGATACTTCCTCCCGATAAAACATCGTCCTCGGCAGGCGGTGCTTCGAGACAGTCGATGGGAGAAGAAGCTGGAAATACGGAATTATTTATTCGGACTGTACTTTCGAAGACAAAAGTATATGAACAAGAAGCATTGCTGGCAACGATAAAATTATACACTCGGGCATCGGGTGTACAAGCAGAGAATTATAGCTTCCCTTCATTCGAAGGATTTGTGGTACAGGATATAGACTTACCTCAAAACACGTCGTTCGAATTGGAAAATTACAATGGGGTGAACTATAAAATGGCGATTTTGAAACAATGCCTTTTGTTCCCTCAACGTACCGGGAAAATAACTATAAATCCGGGAAAATTCGAATTTCAAGTAGAAACATACCAACTCGTTAATGGACCGTTCGGCCCGATGAGAGTCCCACAAGGGGTAAGTCGATCTGTTAGTTCGAATGCTGCTTCTGTCGAAGTAATGCCTCTACCGGCGGGTAAACCGGTCTCATTTATGGGAGGAGTAGGTAATTTTACATTGAGTAGCTCGATTAGTTCTACACATGTGAAAGCAAATGAAGCAATAACTTTAAAATTGATATTCAAGGGTTCGGGAAATTTGAAATATATGAAAAATCCCGATTTGAAATTACCCAACGATTTCGATACTTACGACCCCAAAGTAGATGTTTCGGTAAAAGCTACGACAGGAGGAGTTAGCGGTACTCGGACGGTAGAATATACTACGATTCCTCGTTTTGCGGGTAAATTCAAAATACCGGCAGTAGAGTTCTCCTATTTCGATACAAAATCCAAACAATATAAAACTTTACATACAGAAGAGTACGAGATTACAGTCGAAAAAGGTGCTTCTGGTGAGGGAGGAAAAACCGTTTCTAATTTTTCCAACAAAGAAGATTTAAAATTACTGAACCGGGACATTCACTACATTAAATTAAACAAGATGAACTTGGTGCAGACTCCTTCGATATATGTAGATAATTGGAAATATTGGTTCTGGTATATTTTACCGACATTAGCTTTTTGTATTTTTGTACTTATAAATCGCAAACAAGCAAAAGCGAATGCCAATGTCGCTCTGATGAAAAACAAAAAGGCCAATAAGGTCGCATTGAAGCGATTGAAAGTTGCAGGGAAATATCTGAAAAATCATGACAAAGAACATTTTTACGACGAAGTACTCAAAGCCATATGGGGATATTTGAGCGATAAACTCAGTCTGCCGCTTTCTGAACTTACTAAGGACAATGTTGCAACTGAGCTGGAAAAATATGGGGCAGGAGAAGATCTAATATCTACGTTCAATGATATCCTGAGTCGATGTGAGTTCGCTCAATATGCACCGGCACAATCAAATGAAACTATGGAGGAGTTATATTCACAAACTCTCGATGCTATAAGCAGAATGGAAAATACAGTAAAAAAGTAAAATAGGGAAAAATGAAAAAGATATATATTTATTTACTTTTTGTAGTTATAGGAATATCGCCTATATATAGCCAGACAACTTTGACACAAGCCAATGAAGCTTATGGGCAGGAAGATTACATTAAGGCAATAGAATTATATGAGCAGACATTAAGAGAACAAGGCGTATCGTCCGATTTATATTATAATTTAGGCAATGCTTACTATAAACACAATGAGTTTGCGAAAGCAATACTAAATTACGAACGAGCTCTATTACTGAATCCCGGTAATGAAGATGCCCGTTTTAATTTAGAGATGGCCAATACCCACATCGTTGATAAAATCGACCCGGTAGGTAAGTTCTTTCTTTCCGTATGGATAGATTCATTACGCAATTTTTTGTCATCGAATACATGGGCAGTCATAGGAATAGTTTCATTTCTATTGTTTATCGGAGGTCTATATTTATATCTGTTCTCCAAGTCTGTCAAAGCAAAGAAATTCGGTTTTTTTGGAGGAATTATACTTTTCTTGATTGCTGTTCTTGCCAATTGGTTTGCATGGGGACTGAATAGTAAGTTAAAAGCCCGTAGTGAAGCCATCGTATTTGCTGCGACTGTTCCGGTAAAAAGTTCTCCGGCAGAAAGTGGAACAGACCTCTTTATTTTACATGAGGGGACTAAGGTCTCTATATTAAGTAAATTGGGAGACTGGTCCGAGGTCAAGATAAGTGACGGAAATCGCGGGTGGTTACCCTCTTCGTCAATAGAAATTATCTAATTCTATGTCGATACTCCAACAATTAATAGAATGGGATAAAGAATTATTACTATTTTTAAATAGTATGCATACCCCGTTTGGAGATAAATTCATGTGGGTATATACAGGAAAATACACATGGATACCTTTGATATTATCTCTTCTATTTGTCCTATTCAGAAAAAATTGGAAAGAAGCTCTATTGGTCTGTGTAGCTCTCGCAATAACCATTACATGCTGCGACCAGTTCGCCTCTACTTTGTGTAAACCTTACTTTGCCAGATTGAGACCAGCCCGTGATCCTGAATTATCCGAATTTGTGCAAATAGTAAATGGTTATAGAGGCGGACGTTATGGATTCATATCCAGCCATGCTGCGAATAGTTTCGGAGCAGTGGTCCTGTTATCCATGATTTTTCGGAATAAATTTTTTGCAGTCACATCGCTCATTTGGGCTATCGTAAATTGCTATTCACGCATATATTTAGGCGTTCATTATCCGGGTGATATCTTAGCGGGGATAATTTCGGGAACAATTATTGCTGTCATAATTTGTATTGTATTAAATGGATTCCGAAGTTTTTTGTTAAATAAAAAATTCTTGAACAATAGGGAATCGCCATACATAAAAGATCCCGATATACGAATAACGACGGGAGTAATCTATTTAAGTGTACTCTGCATAGCTGTTTATGCCTTGATTGCAACATATTCTTGATGCTTCATAAAATTTTACTCACAAAATTTGGATATAAAGAAAATAGAGCATAAATTTATTGCGTATTCAATAGAGTACAATTAACCAAATAATTAACCATAAAAACATTACCCTTATGACTAAGACAATCACATTTAACGAACTTCGTCGCATCAAAGACAGTTTGCCAGATGGTTCAATGCATAGAATAGCAGATGAGTTGAATGTTACCACACAGACCGTACGTAACTATTTCGGAGGCAGTAATTATTCATTTGGGAAAAATTGCGGCCTTCACATAGAACCGGGGCCCGACGGGGGAATCGTAGTCCTTGATAATACGCAAATATACGATATGGCAATTCGTATTCTTGAAGAAGAAAATAAAAAATAAAAGGGATAAATTGACAATGAAAAAAGACAGGTTGATAACGTTGGCGATTCATACTTATCCAAAGGCTCTTATTTTAAAGGGCGTTTTGGAAAGTCAAGGAATAGCTGTCGTAATTCAGAATGTCAATTTATTAAAACCAGTTATATCTCCGGGGGTGCGAGTGCGAATTCATGAGAAAGATTTGCCTCACGCCCTCGAGATTTTAGAAACCGATCCGGTGTTTGGGAAATCAGAAGTTTCTGACAAACCACAGAAAAATAGGATTCTTATACCGATTGATTTTTCTGATTATTCTTTACAAGCATGTCGATTAGGTTTTGATTTTGCAGCTACCCATCAAGCAGAAGTCGTATTACTACATACTTTTTTATCTCCTTTTTCCACAGGGTCACTCTCCTTGACAGAGACAATCTCCTATGAGTTAAAAGAGAGTGAAGAACATAAACTATTATTCGCAAAGGCCAATCGGGAGATGGCAAACTTTTGCGAAAAATTGCAGCGATTGATGACAGATGGAGATTTTCCTTCTGCACCATTCATTTATAGGGTGTGTGAAGGTGTCCCTGAAGATACGATAATCTTAATGGCTAAGGAATTGAATCCATCGCTCATAGTCATGGGTTCAAGGGGAAAAACTCGTAAAGAGATCGATCTAATAGGGAGTGTCACGGCAGAAGTAGTAGATTCCGGTAATTTCCCGGTGTTCGCTGTCCCAGAAGGATTTACTCATACTTGTATGAACGAAATAAAAAACATTGCTTTTTTTACTAATTTCGATCAACAGGATTTAATCTCTCTGGACACGTTCATGCGTTTATTCGAAAACTATTCGTTTGGTATAATGTTTTTACACTTAACGGAAAAAAGCGATGCATGGACAGAAATTAAATTAGCAGGTATTCGAGACTACTGTCAATCTCATTATCCGGGAAGAGAAATAGATTATAAGATTATCGGTGAGGAAAATTTTTTAGATAACGTAGAAAAACTTTTTCATGAATCGGCCATAGATGTTATGGTTGTTCCCAATCGTAAACGAAATATATTTGCACGTCTTTTCAATCCGAGTATCGCTCACAAAATGTTATTTCACACCGACACTCCATTAATAGCCATTCCTTCTTGAATAAATTTTCGACAATGACACCTGTTCTTTCTAAGTGAAAAGAGGAGGAATCTTTGTCAGTAATTATTTCGACGCCACAATTCTCAGGTGACGTTTTGTCAGATTTTAAGCAAATAAATCTTTTGGCATAGATTTGGATATATATATAATGTTCTCACGAAAGCGAGAACATTATATATAAAACGAAACATTAACTAAAATAAAAAACGATGAAGATTAAACCATTAGCAGACAGAGTATTGGTACTTCCAGCTCCCGCAGAAGAAAAAACAATCGGTGGTATTATTATCCCCGATTCGGCAAAGGAAAAACCCCTCAAAGGTAAAGTGATCGCCATTGGTAATGGTACGAAGGACGAAGAAATGGTGGTAAAACCCGACGATACTGTTTTATATGGCAAATATGCAGGTACCGAAATCGAGTTAGATGGTGAGAAATATCTGATCATGAAACAATCCGATATTTTAGCTATTCTTTAATGTGTTTAATGTTTAACTTTATTAGGTAAAAAACTATGGCAAAAGAAATTAAATTCAATATTCAAGCTCGTGAAGAATTGAAAAAAGGAGTCGATGAATTGGCAGATGCCGTTAAAGTCACTCTCGGTCCTAAGGGTCGTAATGTAATTATTGAGAAAAAGTTTGGTGCACCTCATATTACAAAAGATGGTGTGACAGTTGCCAAAGAAATAGAATTGGAAGACCCATTTCAAAACATGGGTGCTCAATTGGTAAAAGAAGTTGCTTCTAAAACAGGCGATGATGCCGGTGACGGAACAACGACAGCAACAGTATTGGCACAAGCCATCGTAAACGTAGGCCTTAAAAACGTAGCTGCCGGAGCCAACCCCATGGATTTGAAACGAGGCATCGACAAAGCCGTAGCCAAAGTGGTAGAAGGCATCAAGGCTCAGGCTCAGGAAGTAGGCGACGATTTTGAGAAAATCGAATCGGTCGCTCGTATCTCGGCCAACAACGATAGCGAGATTGGCCAACTCATTGCCGAGGCTATGAAAAAAGTAAAGAAAGAAGGTGTTATCACGGTAGAAGAGGCCAAAGGTACCGATACGACTGTCGATATTGTAGAAGGTATGCAGTTCGACCGGGGATATATTTCTCCTTACTTCGTTACGAATACCGAGAAAATGGAGTGCGAAATGGATACTCCGTATATTTTGATCTACGACAAAAAGATTTCTGCCTTGAAGGATATGCTTCCCGTTCTTGAAGCTACGGCACAAACAGGTCGTCCTTTACTGATTATAGCAGAAGATGTCGATAGTGAGGCTTTGGCAACTTTGGTTGTAAACCGTTTGCGCGGGTCTCTCAAAATCTGTGCTGTAAAAGCTCCCGGATTCGGGGATCGTCGTAAAGAAATGCTCGAAGACATAGCTGTTTTGACAGGTGGTGTAGTTATTTCTGAAGAAAAAGGATTGAAATTGGAATCGACGACAATCGAAATGTTAGGTCGTGCTGAAAAGATTACGGTAAACAAAGAGAATACCACGATTGTCAACGGTATGGGAAGCAAAGATTCCATCGCTGCACGCGTTGCCCAAATCAAAGCCCAAATAGAAACGACAACCTCCGATTATGATCGTGAGAAACTGCAAGAACGTTTAGCCAAATTAGCTGGTGGAGTCGCAGTTCTCTATATTGGAGCCGCTTCCGAAGTCGAAATGAAAGAGAAAAAAGACCGTGTAGACGATGCGTTAAGCGCTACAAGAGCAGCTATTGCCGAAGGCATCGTTCCGGGTGGAGGTGTTGCATACATTCGTTGTATCCCCGCATTAGATGGTTTAAAGGGAGCAAATGAAGATGAAACGACAGGTATTGAAATTGTAAAAAGAGCCATAGAAGAACCTCTTCGCCAAATTACCGCTAACGCCGGAGTGGAAGGTGCTGTTGTCGTTCAAAAGGTTAAAGACGGAGAAGGAGACTTTGGATACAACGCCCGTACAGATACCTATGAAAATTTCTTTGCAGCAGGCGTTATTGACCCAGCTAAGGTAACTCGTGTAGCTCTGGAAAATGCAGCCTCTATCGCAGGCATGTTCTTGACAACAGAATGTGTGATTGCCGATAAGAAAGAGGAAAATCCTGCACCCGCTATGCCGGCTCCCGGAATGGGCGGCATGGGTGGAATGATGTAATTCCTCGATTTCCTGACAAATAATAAGAAAGGGAGTATCTGAAAAGATACTCCCTTTCTTATTATTTATAAAGCATATTCGATATTTATTGTATTTTTGTGATGTGAAAGTCATATATATCGTTTTAGGAAGTATCTCTCTGTGTTTAGGAGTTATGGGGATTTTTCTACCTTTATTACCTACAACACCATTTCTTTTGTTATCTAGTATTTTATGGTTCCGTGGTTCCCCGAGACTATATAAGTGGCTATTGAATCATAAACGGTTAGGGCCATACATTCGAAATTTCATGGAAAACAAAGCTATCCCTCTACGAGTAAAGGTTATCTCCGTTTCATTAGTTTGGCTGACTTTGCTGTATTGTTCATTTTTCATGTCTGGAAATATATGGTTAGCATCTCTTTTTATAGTTTTAGCGATAGGTATAACTTGGCATATTCTTTCTTATAAAACATTGAGTAAATAAAAAAGAGGGTATCCTTTACGGACACCCTCTTTTTATCGATCATCACTCTTTTATTGCTATTTATATTCGTCCCAACTTTTGATTTGTATATCATCGATACTCAAACTGCAAAATGCCTGAATAAATGCCGATGCCAATCGGGCATTTGTAATAAGCGGGATATTAAAGTCAATGGCGGCTCGGCGTATCTTATATCCGTTATCCAACTCTTTTTGAGTTAGATTCTTGGGAATATTGACTACCAAATCGATTTGTTTATTGTGCAACATTTCTAATGCCTGAGGCTCACGGTCACTTTCACTCGGCCAGTATACTTTCACCGCAGGAATACCGTTATCGGTAAGGAATTGGTGAGTCCCTCCTGTTGCAAATAAATTATATCCCTTTTGATACAATAATTGCGCTGCTTCAAGCATATCGGCTTTCTGCTTTGTTGTTCCCGTTGAGAGTAAAATATTCTTTTGGGGTATTTGATATCCGACCGAAAGCATAGCCTTTAATACAGCTTCACTCGTATCGAGCCCTATACAACCGACCTCGCCGGTCGAAGCCATATCCACACCCAATACAGGGTCGGCCTTCTGTAACCGGGAGAACGAGAATTGAGATGCTTTAATCCCGACATAGTCCAAATCAAATTCGTTTTTATTCGGTTTTTCCACTGGAAGCCCCATCATTACTTTGGTAGCTAACTCGATAAAATTAATTTTCAATACTTTCGATACAAAAGGGAAACTCCGAGAAGCTCTCAGGTTACACTCGATGACCTTGATATCGTTGTTCTTGGCTAAAAATTGAATATTGAAAGGCCCCGATATGTTAAGCGCCTGAGCAATCTGTCCGGCAACCTTCTTGATACGCCGCATAGTCTCGACATACAATTTTTGAGGTGGAAATTGTATGGTCGCATCACCAGAGTGAACACCGGCAAACTCAATATGCTCGGATATGGCATAAATCAGGACTTCACCATTACGGGCAACAGCGTCCATTTCTATTTCTTTGGCATTCTGAATAAATTCACTCACAACGACAGGGTGTTTTTTAGAAACATTAGCTGCCAGTTGTAGGAACTGCTCCAACTCCGTATTGTTCGAACAAACATTCATTGCCGCACCGGAAAGCACGTAAGAGGGTCGAACCAATACCGGATAACCGACTTCTTTCACGAAATCGTAAATATCTGACAACGACGTCAGTTCTCGCCAACGGGGCTGGTCTATACCTAACGAGTCGAGCATAGAAGAGAACTTGTGACGGTCTTCTGCATTATCAATACTCTTGGCTGTCGTTCCCAATATATTAACATGCTGTTCGTCAAGACGGGTAGCCAAATTGTTCGGTATTTGACCTCCGGTCGAAAGAATAACCCCATGAGGATTTTCCAATTCGAGAATATCCATTACCCGTTCAAAGGTCAATTCATCGAAATAGAGTCGGTCACACATATCGTAATCTGTCGAAACAGTCTCGGGATTGTAGTTTATCATTACACTCCGATAGCCCTCTTTACGTATTGTGTTCAACGCTTGGACTCCACACCAATCGAATTCCACCGAGGAACCTATACGGTAAGCGCCTGACCCCAATACGACAATAGATTTTTTGTCTCCGAGATATTTCACATCATTGGCAATACCGCTATAAGTCAAATAAAGGTAATTGGTTTGAGCCGGATACTCGGCTGCCAACGTGTCGATTTGTTTTACAACAGGAACAATCCCCAATGATTTACGATATTTACGCACCCATTGCATATGGCAATCTTCCATTTTATCTTTCCAAATGGCTCGTGCTATTTGGAAATCGGAGAACCCTTGTATCTTCGCCCGACGTATCAATTCCGCCCCGGCCTTTTTATCGCTTTTGAATTGTGCGATCGATTCGTCGAGAGTTTCCAGCTCTTGAGCTGTACGAACAATGTTCATTAATTTTTGCAGGAACCAGCGATCTATTTTCGTTAATTCATGTATTTGATCGACGGTATACCCTGCACGCATGGCTTTGCTGATCACGAATATCCGCTTATCCGTCGGTTCATGCAATGCCTTGTCGATATCAGGAATAACCAAATCTTTATTTTCAACGAATCCGTGCATTCCTTGTCCAATCATACGGAGTCCTTTTTGAATGGCTTCCTCGAATGTTCTGCCGATAGCCATCACTTCTCCGACCGATTTCATACTTGATCCGAGCTCCCTGTCTACACCTTGAAATTTTCCCAAATCCCAACGAGGAATTTTACATACGATATAATCAAGAGCTGGTTCAAAGAAAGCACTGGTCTCTTTGGTGACCGAGTTTTTCAAATCGAACAACCCGTATCCCAATCCCAATTTTGCTGCAACGAAAGCCAAAGGATATCCGGTAGCCTTAGAAGCCAAAGCAGACGAACGACTTAGCCGCGCATTCACTTCGATGACCCGATAGTCTTCCGATTTAGGATCGAACGCATATTGTACGTTACATTCTCCGACAATACCGATATGGCGTATAATCCGTATGGCTAATTCGCGCAATTTATGATATTCGCTATTGGTTAATGTCTGAGAAGGCGCTACAACGATACTTTCGCCCGTATGAATCCCCAACGGGTCGAAATTTTCCATATTACATACTGTAATACAGTTGTCGTAACGATCTCGAACGACTTCATATTCTATTTCTTTCCACCCTTTCAGCGATTTCTCCACCAGTATTTGTGGGGAAAAGGAAAGCGCTTTTTCTGCTTTTACACGCAATTCTTCCTCGTTATCGCAGAAACCACTGCCCAATCCTCCTAATGCATAGGCCGCTCTGATAATAATAGGATAACCCAGCTCGGAAGCTGCCTTCGCTGCATCTTCTATCGAATTGACAGCCTCGCTTTTAATGGTTTTAACATCAATCTCATCTAACTTTTTAACGAAAAGTTCTCGGTCTTCGGTATCCATAATCGCTTGAACCGGAGTTCCCAAAACTTGTACGTTATACTTTTCTAATATTCCAGATTGATAGAGTTGAACACCGCAGTTGAGAGCTGTTTGTCCCCCGAAAGCCAGAAGTATCCCTTCGGGTTTTTCTTTTTGAATGACACGTTCTACAAAATAGGGGGTAACTGGCAGAAAATAAATTTTATCTGCCACTCCTTCCGAAGTTTGTACCGTCGCAATATTGGGATTAATAAGAATAGTCGTGATACCCTCTTCTTTGAGCGCTTTCAATGCCTGTGACCCAGAATAGTCAAATTCACCCGCTTCACCTATTTTCAAGGCTCCGGAGCCCAACAATAATACTTTTTTGATTTTCTTTATTTCAGTTTGATTCATAAGGCTTTTTATTTCCGGATTACAACATATTTACAAACTCATCAAATAAAAACTCCGTGTCGGTTGGCCCGCTAGCCGCTTCCGGGTGGAATTGTGCTGAGAAATAAGGCTTCGATTTGTGCCGTATTCCTTCATTCGTGCCATCGTTCATATTGATAAACAACGGTTCCCAATCGGATCCAAGAGTCGAATTATCGACTGCAAAGCCATGATTCTGAGAGGTGATAAAACACCTGTTCGTCCCGACTTGCCGCACGGGTTGATTGTGACTTCGATGACCGTATTTAAGTTTATAGGTGCGAGCACCTCCGGCTTTCGATAAAAGCTGATTCCCCATGCATATTCCAAATATTGGTTTTGTCCCATTCATGGCTTTACGAATATGTTCTACCGTAACATCGCACATATCAGGATCCCCCGGGCCATTAGAGATAAACAGCCCATCATATTCAATCGTATTGAAATCATAGTCCCACGGCACTCGAATGACTGTAACATCTCTTTTGAGCAGGCAGCGAATAATATTGTGTTTTACACCGCAATCTACCAATACTACTTTTTTATTACCGTTACCATATCGAATTACTTCTTTACAACTGACTTTGGCGACCAAGTTAGTTAAATTAGGATCGACGAAATCAATATCTTCACCATCTTCGAAAACAATTTTCCCTTTCATGGAACCATGCTCTCGCAATAGTTTGGTTAACTCTCGAGTATCGATATCGTAAATTCCTACGATTTTTTCTTCTTTCAACCAATCGGCAAGGCTTTTATCAGCATTCCAATGACTGTATTCAAACGAGTAATCCGATACGACCAACGCTTCGACATGGATTTTTTCCGATTCATAAAATCGAGATAATCCATTTTCCTCTTCACGACGAGGTACGCCATAATTCCCGATGAGCGGATAAGTAGTAACTAAAATTTGACCGGAGTAGGAGGGGTCTGTCAAACTTTCGGGATAACCCATCATAGCCGTATTAAAGACAACCTCGCCAGCAACAGGTTTTTCGTAGCCAAATGATTTCCCCTCGAATACGGTTCCATCATCAAGGATTAGAGAAGCCTTTCTTTTTGTTTGCATTACGATAGAATTATATTTTGTATTAGTAATTAGCTCGAATAAATATTGTGGATTTCTATCGTGAAAACCATGCAAAGGTAATGAAAAAATCCCTATTCTTCCGGTTTTATAAACATATTGTAAAAATAAATTTTTGTTATGCTATTATTCTGCAATAATATACAGATAGTTGTTTATATT